>CAZDMM010000764.1:0-3980 GCA_964505845.1 uncultured Caldilineaceae bacterium | reverse complement strand
TGGCAATTACGCTTTCGGCATTAGCCCCTGCGCCAAGATGCACCAGGCATTCCAATCCAACCGTTCCAGCGCATCAATTGCCGCCAATAAATCTTTGCCGGCTACAAAGATGCCATGCCGCTCGGCCAGCACAGCAGCAGCCTGTTTGCGTATCGCTTCCTCTTTGCCACGCAGCCCGGCCACGATATTTTCGGCCAGTTGGGGGCTGTGAGCCGGAGCGTAGGCCAGAATGGGGGTAGTTCCAAACTTTTGGGTTTGCTCCAGCAGCGGCTCAATAGGTCGTCGGGCCGCGCAGAAAGGCAAAATGTGGAAAGGATGAGCATGAATCACCGACCTCACGTCGGGGAAACTGCGGTAGATAGCCAGGTGCGCCCGCCCCTCACGAGAAAAGCGTGGATTTTCTAGGATAGCGTCTGTGGTCAAGTCGCCTGAGATAATATCGTCAGGCGTAATTTGCCAGTGCTTTTTGCTGCCGCTAAAACGGGCTGAAACATAAATGGTGTCCCCCTCGCGGACACTAATATTACCACCGGCCATATCGGTCAGGCGGCGTTCAAACATAAGATGAGCCACATCACAGATTTGTTCGGCAATTGAAGCCATTGCAATTTTCTCCCTGATTCTTAACAATTTTCCCAAAAACTGAACCGCTTTCATAAGAACAGTTTGTAAATTAGTATATTTTGCTTGGGGAAATTATCAAATTTTCGGAGTTTATGGGAGTAACTTGATCAGCGCCTTCCCCCAGAAAATTCCCGGCTGGGGTGCAGCCGCTTTTTGACCGCAGGCGGCTTGTCCAGGTCAAGCAAAATTTAACGCTGAAGGCTGTTCTATTGAAAAAAACATGGTAAAATTAAAATTATTGTTATCTCATTGCGTGAGGATACCTATGGCTAATATTCTTGTAGTTGATGATGAGGAGCGTGTCGCCTTAAGCATTGAGCGCAGCTTGCGCCGGGATTATCAGGTTAGAGTAGCCAACAATGGGGGCGAGGCTCTTAAAATTGCGCGGCGCGAAAAGCCAGACCTGGTAATTCTTGATATTAATATGCCGGGTATGGATGGCCTGGAAGTGTGCCGAGAATTACGCCATGACCCCATATTAAAGACAGTCCCCATCCTATTTCTCACAGCGAGAGACCGGGTAGACGATAAAATTAGTGGGCTTGAGGCCGGCGCCGATGATTATCTCACCAAGCCTTTTGATATCCGGGAGCTGCTTCTGCGGGTACAGGCTGTTCTACGCCGCACCACAGCCCAGAGCCAATCCTCGCAAGCTGGACAAATCATCAAAATGGGGCAGTTAACCCTCAATTGCCAAAATTATCAGCTAACCACCACAGAGAAAACTGTGCTCTTAACCCCGGTGGAGTTTGACCTTATCTATCACCTGATGAGTCATCCGGGCGAAGTCTTTAGCGGCGAGCGCCTGCTGCGTGAACTGTGGGATTACCCCAGCGATACCGGCAGCCCTGATTTGGTGCGGATGCACGTTCGCAATCTCCGTTTAAAAATTGAACCGGATAGCAGCAACCCACGTTATATCCTCACGATTCCCCGGCATGGCTATACAATTGCCCCGGAATAGATTGTTTCCATCATCTGATTTGAGGAAATCCCATGGCTGCTGCAGGTAAAATGTAAGTACCTGTCCGGTAGCAGCATAAAATTGACACCCCCACCAAAGGTTTGGGGCCAAAAGCTACCCCCGCAATAGCTGCCCCTCGAAAGGCGACCTGCAATCTATGGAACATGAAGAATACGTCTTGGTAGTAGATGACGAATTTGATATTAGAGAAATGGTAGCCACCATCCTCGGTGCAAACGGCTACCAGGTTGAGATGGCTGCCAACGGCCAGGAAGCTCTGGCCCTGTTAGACCAGCACCTCTTTGCCCTTATCATCACCGATCTTCTCATGCCCAACCTGACCGGGATTGATATCCTTACTTATGTTAAAGCACATCAACCTATGGCCGAAGTGATTTTGATAACTGCCTACGGCACGTTACATTCGGCCATTGAAGCATTGCGGCATGGCGCCCACGATTACCTAACCAAACCGTTTAGCGCCACCGAGTTATTGCACAGCGTTCACCACACCCTGGCCTATCGCCGCTTGAAGCTGGAAAAAGATATATTGATTGCCAATCTCCAGCAGCAAAGCGAAGAATTAAAGCGATTATATGCGGAAGCCCGGCGAGTAGATGAACTTGAAGCGCTTTATGAGGCCGGGCAAACCCTCAATCAAACCCTTGATCTACAAGAAACTCTAACCGCTACCCTGGCCATTACCCGCAGCCTTACCGGCGCCCCGGTGGGTCATATTTACCTTTACACGCTGGAGCATGATCGAATTGCCTCAGTCATCACCCTGGGTCAAGAACTTGTCCTTTCAGACACAGATCGCCGCCAGGCTGCCGACATCGCCTCCCAACTGCTGCAAGAATATCGCAATAATCCAACCCAGGGACAGCAGGCGGTGATAATCAATATTTCATCAGCTTCGTTCTCAAATGATAACGGCAGTTCAAACAGGGTTCAGAGTTGGGTAGCGGTTCCCCTTATGCGGGTTGGCAATTTACCGGTGGGTGTTTTAGAGTTGGGCAGCGACCAGCCTGATGCCTTTTCTGCCGATGATGTGCGCCTGGTACAGGTAATTGCCGCTCAGGCCACCACCGCTATTGAAAACGCCCGGTTGTATGAGGAAGTTAAATCTACAGCGGTTCAAAATGCCAATCTGGTTCATCAGCTCTCCGCTGCTTATGAAGACCTGGCTCACCAACAAGCAGAAATTTTGCGCAGCCACAAAACGCTTCAGGCTCTTTTTGATGGCATCACAGATGGGCTGTACATTGTGGATCATGAAATACGGATTGTGGCAATCAATCAGGCTGAAGCAAACCGCTTGGGTCTCACTCCAGACTCGCTGATTGGATACTCTTGCGATGCTAATTTGTGGGGTGAAGCAGCCTTAGCCCTAACCAAAATTATACAAGACACCTTTGCCACCGGTAATGAAGGCAACTGGGAAAGTCAAATGGATGTTCCCCAGCGTGGGCCTTTTACTGACCGCGATGTACGAACTTATCCAATATTTCTTGCTCCGGCTGCAAGTGGTTTGAATGCTCAAAAACCTGGGGAGATTGCCCAAAAAGTAGAAAAAGGGCAAGTAAGCCAGGTTATTATTATGGCCCAAGACATGTCAGAAAAACGCCGCTTGCAAGCCTCTCTGTTTCGTTCGGCCAACCTGGCTGCGGTAGGTCGCCTGGCCTCCAGTATCACCCACCAAATTAACAATCCCCTCACCGTTATTATTGCCAACAGCCAACTGATGGAGCTAGAAACAGACCTAAACTCACCAGATTATCCGCTCATCCAGGACATTATCGAATCGGGTACTCAAATCCGGCAAATTGTCCAAAATCTCTCTGATTTTTCAAGTCAGGATAGTTATGACTGGTTTGAAACTGATGTGGCGGAAACGGTAGAAAGCGCCCTGGCTTTGATAGCTCATCCACTGCGCAAGGGGAACATCCAGGTCATTCAAAAATTTGAGAACCTACCCCCTATCATTGCCAGCGCCCGGCACTTAAAGCTGTTGTGGATGAATTTATTACTCAACGCCCGTGATGCAATTGTAGAAAAAGGACAGGCTGGGGTAATAAATATCTCGGGGAGCCAAACAACTTCGGAACAGATTCGAGTTCAAATTATTGATAATGGAACCGGAATTTTACCGGAATATCACCAGTATCTTTTCCAACCCTTTTTTACCACCAAAGCGCCTGGACAAGGGCTGGGCCTGGGGCTTTATACCTGCCGCACCATTGCCGAATATCACAAGGGGCAAATCAGCATTGATCAAAACCGGGAGGATTCCGGCACCATAGTTACTATTACTCTGCCGCTGCAAAATTCTATGTGAGAGGGTTGGACCAGGAAAAGCTGGTTACGGGTAGGTTACGGGTAGGTTACGTTT
>CAZDMM010000763.1:0-3982 GCA_964505845.1 uncultured Caldilineaceae bacterium | reverse complement strand
GATCAGAACGACACGCGCTCGCGCCAAAATCCGGCCGAGGTTCAAGCCAAACTGGCCCAGATTCCGCACATCCAGGCTACTGAAGTTCCCCCCGGCGTTCCGATGGCGGCTTGGGCGCTGGCCTGGTGCTTGCAGCACCCAGCCGTCACCTGCGTTATCCCCGGCTGCAAAACCATAGAGCAGGTTGACATGAATGCCAGCGCCGCCGATGTGGAGTTGGTCCGGGCCGACCATCCCCAGGCGCTGGAGTAAGAGCCTATCTAAAAAATGGTAGGCTGGCATCCCTACCCGCACCTGCGGCCACTAGGGGGCCTTTGGCTCTGGGGCAGGTGTGCCAGCCGGTGACTCTAATCTTCTATAAATTTATGTAGATTTAGGCAACTATCCCGGCGCGTGAATGGGGGTGCGGCCTAAGCGGCCGTACAAAAATATTTCACACCCGTAGCAGCGTTCCGGCAGGCGGCCGTCGGGGCGGCGGCGGACCAGCCAACATGGCCGCAGTGGCTGCCGGGCCGCCGGACAGCGAGACCGGGTGGTTTCGTCACAGCCTTTGATTTGCCAGCAGGGCTGCTCCAGCCGCTTCAACTGCTTTGACGGTTCGGGTTGCGCCTGCTGCTGCGCCGCTTCGGCCTGCCACCTGGCATCCAGGCGATGCAGCCAATACCCTACCAGCAGGGTGATCCCCAGAGGGACGCCCAGGCGCAGCACAAACATTCCCAAAATAACAGCCGCTTGCCACCACCAATCCATGCTGAACCTCCTCAACAGTTCTCACCGGACGTGTCTGAGATTTTAGGAAACCCTAGCGGCACACTGCACAAAAATCTTTAGGGTCTGCTTACCTAAAAAATTGGATGCGCCTGCCCATACCCTACCGCCAGCCATTCTCCAGATCCATCCGAAATTATTGGGCAGATGCCATTTGACTGCCCTCCTCCCCATTGATAGGAGAGGAGGGCAGTGGAGGTAAGGGCGAACAATAACCCTTATCCTTAAGGTAACATGTTTGCTAGGGGGAGTCTATTGGGTAATTTCCCCATGTTGCGGATGGGGTGGGTTATCCGGGCAGGGGCTTAGTCAACATGGATCAACCCTTTTTCAATAGCATACTTGACCAGTTCCACCCGGTTGTGCAAGTTTAGCTTGCGCATGATGTTCTCACGATGCCGGTCTACCGTTTTGGCGCTGATTACCAGGGTTTCGGCAATTTCCCGGTTGGTCAGGCCATCGGCAATGCAGACCAGTACCTCGCGTTCACGGGGAGTTAGTTCTTCGCCAGGAGCGGGAGTCCCGGCGTCGGCCCGGTGCAAAAAATCTTTAACCAACAGTTTGGCCAGCGTAGGATAGAGAAAAACATTTCCCTGGCTCACCACCCGGATAGCCGAAACCAGGTCGTCGGGGGCAGCCCGTTTGGGCACATACCCGGAGGCCCCGGCATTTAACATTTCAAAGAAATATTGCTCATCCTCGTGCATGGTCAGGGCCAGCACGGCTACGGCCGGATAGGCTGCTTTGATACGGCGGGTGGCCTCGATACCGCTCATCCCGGCCATGACCACATCCATCAAGACGACGTCGGGGCTCAAATCACGCACCGCCGTAATCGCCGCCTCACCGCTATCCACCTCTCCTACAATTTCCATATCTGTTTCAGCCATAAACAGCATGCGCAGTCCGGCTCGCACAATTTGATGATCGTCCACCAACAGGATTCTAATTTTGGCCATGCGCCATCTCCTCTTTTAGGGGTACGGTGACGTGGATGGTTGTGCCCTGTCCCGGCCTGGAGTCAATCTGGCACCAGCCGCCCAGGAGTAAGGCACGTTCCTGCATGCCGACCAATCCCCACCCGGCCTGCAGCGGCTTGTCGTGCAGTACGGCCTGGGGGTCAAACCCACGCCCGTTATCTCTGATGGTCAGCCTGATCTGCCCTGAGTTAAAATGTAGGGTTACAGCGGCCTGTGAGGCGGCGGCATGCTTGGCAATGTTAGTTAAGGCTTCCTGCACCAGGCGGAATAACACAATCTCATACTCCGGCGGCAAACGCGCCGGCTGCCCCTCGAGCACAAACTCGGTCTGGACATCCCGGCGTTGGGCAAATTCCTGGGTGTACCACTGCAAGGCCGCCACCAGGCCCAAATCATCCAGGTGTGAGGGCCGTAAATCCGCAATAATCTGGCGCAGTTCGCCCAAAGCAGTGGTACTAAAGCCTTTTAGCTCTCGGATCTGGGCCGACACGCCGGAGGTATCTTGAGCCAATAAATTTTCCACCCCCCGCAGCCCCAGGGCAATCGCCGTCAGGGATTGGCCGGTTGCATCATGCAGTTCACGGGCAATGCGCTGCCGCTCCGCTTCCTGCGCTCCCACCACCTGGTGCAGCAGCTCGCCCAGCAGCACCTCGCGCTCCTGGGCCTCTTGATAAAGCCGGGCATTCTCCAGCGAAAGACCCAACTGTTGGGCCATCCCCACCATTAACTTAAATTCTTCAGGAGAGAGCGTCACCGGCAGCAGTTCGATGGGCAAACGGCAGAGCACCAAGCTGCCGATCACCCGCTGCCGGATGGTCAAGGGCAGTCCCAGCATCAAAATGGGGCTGGCATAATCCCGGCATCTTTCCTGCTCGGCCAGCCTGAACTCGATTACCTGCCCATCCAGGTGCCGGCATAATGGTCTGGCTTTGGTCAAACACTGCTCGGCCAGTTCAACGGCTAAGGCGTAGGGAGACTCAGCCCCCTCAGCCGCCAGGCCCAGCGCCGCCGGAATCCGGTGCGTTGCTGTGCCGGGATCAACCAGCAGCAGCAGTCCTGCCTGCGGAAAAGTGAGGCTGTGGATGATTGTTTCCAGGACTTTATGAAGTTTATCGGCCAAATTTGAGGGAGCCGCCAACAGATTGGAGAGCTCCAGGAGTAAAGCCAGCTCACGGGTGGTCAGCCGCAGTTCCTCGTTGAGCCGCTCCATCTGGTGGCTGATGCGGCGCTCGGTTTCCAGGGCCGCGCTCTGGGCCGACAATTTGGCCCGGTTGGCTTCGGCCAGCCGGCGCTGGCTTTCCAGCTCAAAGGCATGCAGCGCCCGCACCATAAACACAGTCAACACGGTGGCCATAATCCCCCGAAAAAGCTGCACCGGAATGCCAAACCACTGCAAAAAAAGATCGTTGGTGATAATGTTTGAGGGCGGCAAGGCGGTGGGCCGCACAAAAACCTGGCCGATAACCCCATACAACAGCAGGGCAGTAGCGCACCACACCAGGTCGCGCCCAAATTGGGGCAAAGCATGTTCACGGAAGGTGCGCTGTTGGGTCATCAACGCCCACGTTCCCAACAACGCGCCAGGGATGCCTAACACATAACGCGAGAGCACATCGGCCATAGCGACCAGTTCTGCCAGAACAGGCCGAAGTGTTACCGCCGCCGCCAGCACACTCAGCAGCCAAAGAACGGTTAAACCTGCCAACGGCAGGTAGATTCGCCGGGGGTTAGGCCGCTCGCCGGCCAACAAACGCACACTAAAAGCCGTCAACATCACAAACGATAGGGCCAGAATGAGCACGCGCAGGGCTTCGTGGGTAACGGTTGGACTATAACCATAAATCCGCCCGGCAATTTTCTGGAACATTTCCACCCACTCGTGCAACCCGTGCAGCAGGCCAAACGCGGCCAGGGGGCGAATGGCCCAGACAAAGATAAACTCAGAGGTGCGGCGGCTGGCCAGGGCCAGGGCCAAACCAAGCGCAAAAAAAGCCAGCCCGTACAAAAAGTAAATCAGAATAATATTCTCAACCAGAAAGGCGGAGATTGGATTCATCGCAAGCCTCAGCTACCATGTTGCTCCATTTTAAAAAAATAAACAAACCCCCGGCCGCAAACTGAATAGTTTGTGGGCCGGGGTTATGAGAGGAAAAATGGAAGGCTGGAAGGTTGGATATTTGCCAACCTTCCAGCCTTCCAGGGTTTACCCCAAATTATTGAGGTGATGCTATGTT
>CAZDMM010000762.1:0-3982 GCA_964505845.1 uncultured Caldilineaceae bacterium | reverse complement strand
AGGAGGTGGCCGAGTTGGTGCTCTTTTTGTGCAGCGCCAGCGCCAGCTACCTTACCGGGCAGGCCATTCATGTGGATGGCGGAAAAGTGATGGTGTGATCAATTGACAATTGTCAATTATCCCGAATGGATAGACTATCAAGGCTGGGTAGTTACCGGGGGCGGTGGATTGGTGGGCGAAGCGGACACAGGGGCAGGCGGGGCTTGGGTTTGTTTCAGTTCCACAAAACTGGTGGCTCCGTCTTTCACTGTGACCGGGATTACCAGTTGGCGGCCGTCAAAGGTGGTTTTGAGCAGATATTGGCCGGCCGGCACATCGGCAAAGGTAAAGGTTTCCAGCAGCTTGTCGTCAGAGTTAACCTGGTTATCAGGGTAAGTAAAGGTTTGTCGCCAGAAGCGGTTGGGTTCATTGGCCCGGTGCAGCGTGACCAGTTGGACCGGCACCAAAAAGTTTTGAGCATCCACTACCCGCCCGGCAATAACGCCGTAGCCGGGGTCGGGTCGAACCCATAAATCCGGGTTGCGGGTATCGGAATAGGTGGTTCCGCCCACTCGCACTTCCAAATGCAGATGCGGCCCGGTAGCAACCCCCAAAGCGCCCACCAGGGCAATAATCTGTCCGGCTTTGACCGGCTGGCCCACCTGCACCAGCACTTTGGAAACATGGCCGTAGAGGGTATAAACCGGTTTCCCCTCCCACGGCTGATGCTGAATCACCACGGCCTGGCCATAAAAATTAGTCCAGGGGCCGAGTTGTTTATCGGGCGTAAGGTCCGGCCCGGCATGGACTACCACCCCATCGCCCACGGCCATGATTGGCTGGCCGCCAAAGCTTTGAATGTCAATCCCAAAATGCCAAAAATATTTGCCCCCGGCATTGGTGCCGTAGGGGTAGTAAAAGCTGCCCCAATTGGGATAAGCTTCGGTAAAAGGGCGGGTAAACCAGAGGTGATCTGGAACCTGGGTGTAATCAGGCAGACCGGCCGGAACGGCTACCGTGCGGGGCAGAGGCGTAGCGGGCGGCGGGGGTGGAGCGGCGGGGGTGATGACGCCGGTATCGGTCAGGCTGGCCACAGCGGTAAGGGTGATGGTTGGGATCAGAACCGCTTCGGAGGCGATAATGGCCACCGGTGTAGCCGCCTCAACGACGGGCGGAGGCGGGGTAAAGGTAGGCGTAAAGGTGGGCGTGGGCGGCTCCGGGGTGTCGGTCGGGGTCGGCGTATGGGTGGGCGTTGGGGTAGAGGTTGAAGTGGGGGTAGAAGTCGGCGTAAAGGTAGGCGTGGGCGTGGGGGTGGAGGTAAAAGTGGCCGTCGGTTTGGGAGTGGGGGTTTTGGTAGCGGTGGGGGTAGCGGCTGCCAGGGCGCTGACGGCCAGCGTTTGGTTAAGGCCGATCAGGACCACCACGAAAGCTGTCAAAATTAAACCCAGGGCTACGCCGCCGATGATCCAACTGGTTTGCCGGTCCAATTTGAGGAATAACAAGAATCTCTCCAAGACGTTAAACGTTTGAACGTTTCACGTTAAGGGGCCCAGTCAATATTTTCTTCGGTCCAGCCCCGGCTGTTGACCGGGTCGTGCTGGACGATGCCGTCAATCGAGCCGCCCACGGCAAAGAGCCGGCGCTGATTCCCACCATCGGGGTCCATGTCCCAGATGCCCCACTCGCCGTCACGGCTGGAGACAAAGCCAATCTTTTTGCCATCGGGCGACCAGGTGGGCAGGCCATCATTGGCCGGGTCAGAGGTGAGGGCGGTGATTTCGCCTCCTTCGATGCCAACCCGATAGATTTCCCAATTGCCGCTGCGTTTAGACATGAAGACAACGGTTTTGCCATCGGACGAAATTTCGGGGTTGGTATCGGTGGGATGGTCGGTGAGCAACACCGGGGCGGAGCCGTCCAGGTTGCTCAAAATGATGCCACACTTGCCGCCCAGGCAACTGTTGTAGACAAATTGTTTGCCATCGGGCGACCATTTGGCGGCCTGCCCCTGGATGGGCGCACCGTCGCGGCGCATCACTTCGCTCACGCCGTTGATAACGCGATAAATGGCCGGCTCTTTGCCGCCGACCCGCGAATAGAACATCAGGCTTTTATCCACCGGCGAAAATACCGGCCGGGCCGACTCAAAGAAGGGGTTGAACTGCCACACGTCGCCGCCGGCCAAAGGACGGGCAAAAAGGCCGCGTCTATCGGCCTGCCAGGAGCGATAGGCCAAATCTTTGCCATCGTCGCTGAGGGCCGGCTGGCTGGCTTCTTTTTGAACCAGTTGGCGGTCAGCCCCATCGGCTGCCTCGGCGATGTAAATATCGTAGATGCCGCGCGCGGGATCAAAGACCGGAAAGATAATACGCCCGCTGACCTGCTGCTCGCCCCGGCCCAGGGTTTGGTCACGGGAGGCATATTCGGGCAGGGGCACGGGGGTGGAGGTGGGTTCGCTGGTGGGGGTGACGGTGGGTTCCTCGGTAGGCGTGGCTTCCGGTTGGCTAGTTTCTGCGGTGGCTGGCGTTTCGGGGGTGGAAGTGGCCGGAAGCGGGGTTGCGGCGGGCAGCGCAGTGGGGGTCGGCAGGGCGATTTTGGGCCGGGTAGCCGTCGGCAAGAGGGTGATTTGCTGGTCTTTGGGCGTCCACAGCTTTAGATTGTCAAAGCTAGCCCAGATGTGCGGGTCGCTGAAGGTGCCGGCAAAAAAGCCAAAGTTGCCGTGGGGCAGGGAGTCATCTTGAAAAGAAGCCAACTGCTGCCCATTGGCCCAGACGGTGATGCTGGGGCCAAAGGCGGCCACCTTGAGGATGTTGGCAGAATTGCCGGTTTTGATGGCCGGAGAAGCGGCCCAATCTTTCAGGGTTGTCCACTCGCCCTTAACAAATTTACTGAGCAGGTAGTAGCCATCGCCAGAGATGTCAAAACGATAAAAATTTTCCCGGTCTTGAAAGCGGAAGAGCAAACCATAGCCGTTGCTCAGGCCGCCATCCTCAAATTTAGCTTCTACTTCCACCTCAAAATCGGCCACGTCACGGTTAGCCAGGCCCCAGGCGACCAGGTTGCTGGTGGTCACCTCGATCTGGTAGCGGTTGTTGCCGTACTGCTTGGTGGTGTAGGTGTCAAAGGCGTCATCCCAGCCGCTGGCCGAGTCGTCAAAATCATCTTCGTAAATCAGGGCCAGGTTGGCCGGGCGATTAACCGGGCCGGCCTCGGTCCCGGCTCCGGGCGAGGCGGCCGGATTGGCCGCTTCCTCGGAAGTAGTCCGGCCAAAGATAAAGGACAGCACGATGGCCGCCACTAACAGGAGCAAAAAAATAAAGACCCCGGCCATCAGGGCTAAACGGGGCAGGCCGGTATTTTTGGCGGGTGCGCTGGCGGCGGGTGCGACGGGCGCAGGCGCGGCCGGCGACGGGGTGATGATGACCGGTGAAGCAGGTTGGGCAGAGGCGGGCCTGTCGTCAATATAACCGGGCACTCGCCAGGCCAGCTCAGTTTCGCCCAGGCTGATCTGGTCGCCGGGTTTGAGCGGGGTTGGCTCGGTAATCATGACGCCGTTGAGGTAGGTGTGGTTGGAGCTGCCCAGGTCGGTCAGCCGCCACTGGCCACCCTCGATGGCAATTTGGGCGTGGTAGCGCGACATTTTGGCGTCAAGAATGACCACGTCATTATCTTGCTCCCGGCCAATGCGGGTGGTCAGCTTGACTTTGTAGGTTCTACCGGCATTTTCACCCCGGACTACTTCTAAGCGCGGCCCCATAGATGGCCCAGCCTGAGTGGCTATGCCGTGTCGTCTGTCATCCATGCAAATTTTTCCTTAATAGAAAGCTGTTTTCGGAGAATGTAAATTATACCTCGGAGGTTTAAAAACCTTTAAGGTTTGCCGGAGAAAACAGATTTTTATGAAATAGTTTTTATCTCGTTCCCAAACTGAGTTTTATCTCGTTCCCAAACTCAGTTTTATCTCGTTCCCAAACTGAGTTTTATCTCGTTCCCAAACTCAGTT
>CAZDMM010000761.1:1244-3982 GCA_964505845.1 uncultured Caldilineaceae bacterium | reverse complement strand
TCGTCACCAGCAGCATGGTCGTCCCCTCCGGGCTAAGGGCCAGCGCAGCCACATCACCACTGAAGGGCCGCCGTATCCAGCCCGAGCCGGTGCTCGTCGTGAAGGACAGGCCGCGATCCGTTCCAGCATACAGCGTCTCCGTGGTTGGGTCGTAGACCAACGCCCGCACCCGCGGGCTGTCGAGCGCACCGTTGACAATCCCGTTGGCGCTGGCCCAGGTCGCGCCGCCGTCGCCGCTGCGCAGCACGCCCGCGCTGTCCGTGCCCACGTAGATTGTCCCCGGCGTGACCGCCAGGGCCGTCACGTTCTCGGAAAGCGTTGGGTCTACCGGCGTCCAGTTCAAGCCGCCGTTGGCGCTGCGCCACAGTCCCTGCCCGACGACGAAAGCATAAAGCGCGTCAGGGTTGTCTGGAGCCACCACCAGCGCCTGAATAGCGGCTCCTGGCAAATCGGCGGCCACATCGGCCCAATTGCGCCCGCCGCCGTCGCTGCGCACAAACAAACCAGGCCCGGCGGCGTAAATTCGCAGCGGGGCGGCGGGATGGACGGCCAGCGCCAGCACGTTGCCGGTCACCGAGGCCGGTTGCCAGTTGACCCCGCCATCGCTGCTCCACATCAGCCCGCCCCGATGGCCCAGAAAAGCGAAGTTGGGATCGACCGGGAGAAGGGCCAGGACGCGCGGGTCGGCGGCGGCAACGGTCGCGATGGGCTGTTGGGCCTCGATAGCGGCGCGGACGCGAAAATAGAAGACCCCGACAATCCCCGCCCATACGACAGCAGCGACCCCAGCGGCGAGGAGCCACTTCGAGCCGGTGAACCGGCCGACAGAGCGAGCCGGCGTTGGCGACGCTTCACGCGGGAAGAGGACCGCCAACTCCGGGTCATACCGCAGGAGTTCTACCAATCTTGAGCTGGCTGCGGCCACCGATTCGATCACCTCGCAGCCACACTGCCAGCAAAACCGGGCGTTGGCCGACAGTATCGCCCCACACTGCCGGCAGGCTTGGGGCAGAGCCGCGCCGCAGGCGACGCAGAAACGGTCGTCCGGCTCCACTGCCTCACCACAAGCCGGACATTCTCTGCGTTTGCCAACCCCTTCGGGCTGAACCGGAGTGGGCAGCCCATTGGGGAGGCCAGGGTTCGCCGCCGACTGCCGCCATGTCCGGCGCAGGCTCGCTACCTCCTGCTCGATGAGGGCGTCGAGTTCTTGCTCATGTGTCGCCTCGGTTTCACGGGTCGCGTCCATCGCCTTCAGCTCGGCCACCGCCCGCCGGGCGAGTTGGGCGCGCAGTTCACGGTAATCTTCCTCGGCCAGTTTGCCGAGGCGCTGGTCGAATTCCAGATCGCGTAGGGCGGCCAATGCGGCGGCCTCCCGTACTTCGAGCGAAGTAGGGCCGTTTTCGTGCCAGTGCGCCTCGCCCGGCCGGTTGAGCAGCGGCCAGAGGATGGCGGCCAGGGCGATGGCCCCGAAAACGACGAAGAATATCGTCACGGCCGGAAAGCCTCCTGCGCTTCGGGTTCCCAGATGATCTCAGCCAGGCGCGCCTCGTAGGCGGCCACTTCTTCGTCGGACACCAGGGGCAGGTCATCGGGTGGCGGTGGTAGGGGCGTGCGTGTCCAACTTCTCAATAGGAAATACACGCCGATAGCTCCCACCAGCACGGCCAAAAACGGCCCGCGCCAGGCCACCAGATTGAAGCCGCGCTTGGGTGGTTCCAGCAGAATGCTTTCCCCGTAACGATCCACGAAATATTGGATAATCTGCTCTCGCGTCTCGCCGGCTGCGAGTTTCTGACGAATGACCTGACGCATCTGCCCGGCCAATTGCGAGGGCGAAAAGGCGACTGACACATTCTGGCAAATCGGGCAGCGGAGCATTTTGCCGATTTCCAGGGCTTCATCATCCAGGTTGCGCGGGGCAGTTGGTTGCTCAGCGCGGGCAAAGGCCCACCATGCCAGGCCGAAGAGCAGTGCGACAAGCAGAAGCGCCGGCCACTTGAGGTTACGCTTCACTAGATACTATCTCCGGTGCAGTGCGGAAAGCGCGCACAGGCGCGGCCGCCTGGAACGGCCACCACGCCACTAACCCGCCAAACACGAGTACCAGCCCGCCGATCCACAGCCAGGCGACCATGGGGTTGACAAAAACGTAGAAGGTGGCTGTGCCGCCAGCGTCATCCCAGGAATTCAGCACCACGTACAGGTCTTCCAGCAGCATCGTGCGAATAATAATCTCGCTGACAGGTTGGTTATTGAAGTTGGGATAAAAGGCTTTGCCCGGTTGAATTTCGCCGAGGTCGCGCCCATCTTTAGTCACAAACATTCGGGCGAAGGTGATGTCCTTGCCCGGTTCCTGGCGCTGATACAAATTGTCGTAGGTCAGGGCATAGCGACCGACGGCCACCGTCTGGCCGGGCGTAACGATGAAAGCTTTGGAAACCTGGAAGAACGACGACGCCATCACACCCATCATGATCATCACCAGTCCGAGGTGGACCAGGTAGCCACCATAGCGCTGGCGATTGCGGGTGGTGAGATTGACCAGCGCGGTGAGCAGTGGCTCGCCCGTCGCCTGCCGGCGGGCGCGGACGCCGTCATAGAACTCTTGCACGTGAGTGGCCAGCACCAACGCAGCCACGGAGAAGCCAAGTAGGGGGCTGAGGTCACGGACGCCTCCGGCCAATAGGCCAATCAGGGTCACGGCCAGGGCGGCTAACGGCCAGCGAAAGGCGCGAATC
>CAZDMM010000761.1:0-1234 GCA_964505845.1 uncultured Caldilineaceae bacterium | reverse complement strand
GAATCAACGCCGGGAGCGAGGCTCGCCGCCACGGCAGCAGTGGGCCAATACCCATCAGGGCCATGAGGGCCAGCAAAAGCGGGCCGTTCACCTGTTGATAATAGGGCGGGCCGACGGTGATCTTCACGTTTTGGACAGCTTCGCTCAAGATGGGGAAGATCACGCCCAGGAAGGTGGCGGCGACAATTCCAATGAGCAGCAAGTTGTTGTAGAGGAAACCTGACTCGCGCGAGAGCAGCCTGTCCAGATGGCGCTCGTCGCGCAACAGCGCGAGGCGGCTGAACAGCGTCCCCAGCGAGAACAGCGTGGCCACGCCGAGGAAGGCGAAAAACAGCGGCCCCAGCGAGGATTGGGCAAAGGAGTGTACCGAGGAAATGACGCCACTGCGGACGACGAACGTGCCGAAGATCGAGAGATTGAAGGTCAGGATAATCAAGGTGAAGTTCCACACCTTGAGCATGCCCCGCTTCTCCTGCATGATGACCGAGTGGAGATAGGCCGAGGCCGCCAACCACGGCATCAGGGCGACATTTTCGACCGGATCCCAGCCCCAATAGCCGCCCCAACCCAAAACGTGGACATGCTTTGTCAAGTCCCAATTTGAAAAAGGCCGCAACCGAGTAAGAGTACCGTGTCGAAAACGGTCTATTGACATAAAGGTGATATAAGTGACATGCTCAGTCAGTCGTGTGTCTCCAGTCACCATTAAACTTAGAAATTCTTTAATCTCAGCGAGGTTTAGTGCGTTGAGCTCGCTGTTGTAAATGATAGGTTTGGTCATAAGTCTGACCGGTCTGCCAGAGTTTCCAGGCCACGGCTAACCAGCGGTTGGCCAAACAGCGAAAGGCGTGTTGGTCAGAGTCACATCGGGGCCGCACTTGCTGCCAATAAGCATTGGCCCAGACCGATTGGCTGAGCGAATGGCGGGCCCATTGTTGGCAGATATGACGAAATTCCCGGTCGCAGGCGTGACGGAATTTGATGAGTTTGCTTTTGCCGCTCTTGTCCGTGACCGGACAGGTCCCGGCCAGAGCTTGCAGACTGGCGGGGGAGGGAAAACGCTGGGGATCATCGCCGAATTTGGCCAACAAAGCCGGGGCCAGAAATGGCCCTGCACCCGGTAGTGAGGCGAAAACAGCTTGATTTGGGTGCTGTTCAAACAGGCTGGTTAACTGCCGCAAGGCATCATTTCTGGCCTGTATCAAACTCAGCAGGTGGTTGGCTAACCAGGGGA
>CAZDMM010000760.1:0-3994 GCA_964505845.1 uncultured Caldilineaceae bacterium | reverse complement strand
GGCGTGCATCAAGCCCTGCTCAAAATCATCGAAGGGGTGCAGGCCAATGTGCCGCCGCAAGGAGGCCGCAAGCATCCCCATCAAGATTTTATCCAGATTGATACCAGCAACATCCTCTTTATCTGCGGTGGCGCTTTTGATAACCTGGATAAAATTGTGGAGGAGCGCATGGGCGTTAAGGGGCGGCTGGGCTTTACCCGTGAGCAAGCCCGGCGCAAATTTGCCGAGGCCCTTTCTCCAACCAAGCCCCAACCCGGATTTTTGCAGGAAGTTATCCCCGTCTCCAAAGAGAGTCAAGCCCTGGCCAAAGAAGAGGAAGCAATTCTCTATGCGGCTGAATTGTTAGCCCAGGTGATTCCTGACGATTTGCTAGGCTACGGCCTGATCCCCGAATTTGTGGGCCGCCTGCCCGTCATTGTCACGGTGGAGCCATTGGGCCACACCGCCCTGATGAAAATCTTGACCGAACCCAAGAACGCCATAGCCAAGCAGTTTCAACACCTCTTTGCGCTGGATAATGCCGAATTGGTCTTTACCCAAGAGGCGCTTTCCACCGCCGCCGCCCTGGCCCTCAAATATCGAACCGGGGCGCGCGGCCTGCGGGCCATCATTGAAGAAGCCTTGCTGGATGTGATGTATGAATTGCCTTCCCGCAAAGATATCCGCAAGTGCATCATCAACGCGGCGGTCATTCGCGGCGAGGCCAAGCCCGAAATGTATGACGAGTTGGGCCGGCCCATCGGGGTGGCGCTGGATAAAGCGGCCTGATCACGAGTCGGACATAGAATATAACAACGAATGGAGCGGATTCACCGAATTTGATTTGGTCAATTCGCTCCATTTTTTATTAGCCGCCGATACTTATGGCTCCAATCGTTGTAACAAGATAATAATGAGCAACTACCTCGAAGAATTTCCCGCTACCAAGTTGGCAAATTTCCCACGCTGAGATATGATTCCAATTTCAGGCAGGAGAAAGCGTGCCTCGAATTTCAGAGTTTTTTGGCATTGCCATTTATATGTACTTCAAAGAACATGGAGTACCCCGCTTTCATGCGATTTATGGTCGGTACGATGTACCCATAGGTATAGACCCAATCGAGGTATTAGAGGGAACATTACCGCACCGAGTGCAAGCATTGGTTTTTGAATGGGCTGAGAAGTATCAAGGAGAGTTGCTAACCGATTGGGAATTGGCCCGGATAGGCCATCCGGTGCGAAAAATCCCTCCGCTTGAGTAAGCTTGGAGAATGAGAAAATGATTTTACATATTATCGAAGCCAAAGTTTGCGGGCCACACTCGTTGGAATTAAAGTTTGACGATGGAACACGCAAGCGAGTGAATGTATTGCCCTTACTTGACGGGCCTATATTTGAGCCGTTGCGTGAGCCATCCTATTTTGCTCGTATGGTACTGGACCCGGTGGCGGGGACGGTAGTTTGGCCCAATGAAGCTGACTTTGCCCCGGAAGCCTTGTATGAGCTTGAGCCAGAAGCAGAAGCGGATACTTTAGAAACCGTTGTATCTCCATAACAAAGTCACGTCAAGGCTCGGCTTCAGAAAGGCCAGGGCCGAATTTCAGTATTCAGCATACCAGAACTATCAAGAGAGGGCGAGGCGAAAACCCACGTTGTTGAGCTCGAAGCTCGGGAAGAACGTGCCGCGGGCGGACACGTGAAAGAGGCCCATACGGTTGTCGCCCCACGAACCACCCCGCAGAACGCGAACATTTGTTCCGTTCAGATCATTGCTGCCGCTTTCGTATTGGGTTAAACACCACTCCCAGACGTTGCCGGTCATATCCACCACCCCAAAAGGGCTATCGCCTTGGCCTTCATAGGCTGTCACCGACGTGATGGCCGTGCTGTTACAAGGCTTTACGGAATTATTACATCGCAGGTAATTTCGGCCGGTGTGGCGCTGGCCGGGGCCGGAAATTCGATCTCGTCATCGCCCAGCTTTATTTTGACGCTGACCGCCAGGCGGCGATTCAGCCAATTTTGCACCGTCTGAATAATCCCCGGCGCCGCGGCCACGCTCAATCCCAGGGCAATCGCGCCCAGGGTGAGGGGGTCGCCTTTGGCGCCGGCTTCCGGGGCGTCGCTGCGCATCTTTTCAACCCGGTCGGCGCTGCTGGCCAACAACTCCTGGTAAAGCTGCGTGGTCGCCTCATTAATCTCGTGGGGCAAAGCGTCCTCACCCAGGCCCAGGCTGAGTATGACGTTCTGAGTTTCATCAGGCATAGTGTCCTCCCGCTATTTCAAGTTACCTCCTAATTATAACCGATTTTGGTCAAGCGGAACAGAGATCGGGCCAAAAGTGGTCTGTCCCAGATTTTAGGTGAATGTTACACCAGGTAGGGGCAACCCTCGCGGTTGCCCGCTGGGGCAGGCGCAAGGCCGTGCCCCTACCTCGCGGTATGGGATAAGTTGCCCACTTCACGTGTTCTACGTTACCGTAAATTTGGAACGCACTTCGTTGGCAATCCTGCCTCACCCATTTACATCAGCACTTCATTCTTCACCACTTCAAAGCTCTTGGTCTGCGCCCGTACCTGAACGGCTTCAACCTGTTGGGGCGACAGTTGAGTCGTCAGGGAGGCGCGCAGTTTCTCGGCCCGGTTTTTGGCGTCTTGGGTGCTGGCCGGATGCTGGAGGATATGCCAGGTCATTTCCAAGGCTGTTTCAAGGTGGCCTGTCTGTTCAGATATGATGGCCAGCCCGGCCAGGGCATCAAGCATGTTGGGTAGAGCTTGGGCTTCTGCGGCGATTTGACCGGCCTGCCGGAAACTGTCACGCGCCTGGGCTTCATCACCCGCACTCAGGGCAAAGTGACCGGCCAGGTTGAGCGCGTGTGACAGAAACCAGCTATCGCCCACGTCGCGGAACTGCCCAATGCTCTCTTGTAACAGCCAGCGCGCCTCCGCCTCATCCCCATTGGCGTGCATGGCGATGGACATCTGTTCGAGCGTCACCCCGATGCCCAGGCGGTCGCCGGTTTCGGTGGTGAGCCGCAAAATTTCCCGCAGCAAATCCAACACTTCACTCATCCGGCCCAGAGATTGGGCGGCGCGGCTAAGTTGTCCGGCCACCACAGACATGAGCCGAGGATCTGCCAGGGTACGGGCTTGAGACATACTGTCGTTAAGGTAGGTGTAGGCCCCAGCATAATCTCCCTGGCTAAACGAGACCATACCCATGAAGGTACGAGTTTGCGCTTGCAGCCATTTGTCGCCAACCTGGGTAACGATGGATAAACCTTCATTCAGGTAGGGCCAGGCCTGGTCAAACTCCCCGGCAATCCAGCAGACTACCCCGCAGTAAGTTAAGGCTTGGCCCAGCGCGGCCGGTTCATTCAGCGGGCGCAGCAGGGTTAAGCTGGTCTGATAGAGCGTCGCCGCCTCAACATTACGCCCCTGCCGAAAGGTGAATTGGGCCTGATGCGACAGGAATTCGCCCAATGCCCCCTCCAGTTGCGCCCGCTCTGGGCTGGCTTGCTGCGGGTCAAGGAGGGCCAGCCTGGCCTGCACCATCTCGGCGGCGCGCCGGAAGGCGCTTTCACCCTCTCGCAGCGAATCGCGCAAATTGTAGAAATACCATAATGGGAAAGCTGCACCATGCAGCCGTTCAACGGCTTGATGGGCCACCGCTGTATCCCAGGCCAGGCGAATGTTGTCCAGGTCGGCGTTGAGTTCGGCCAGAGCCTCTTTTTGGCGACTGCTTCTTAGGGCCGGTTCGCGGGTTTGAAGCAGGGTTAGATAGTAGTCACTGTGCCGGTCGCGGGTAGCCTGTTCTAATTGCGCCTCTTGCTGCAAATATTCGGCGGCGTATTGCCGCAGCAGTTCGTGCAGTTCATAGCGCCCCCGGTCGGGCTGGCTGGTCAGCAGCGATTTGTTGACCAGCCCGGCCAGCAGTTGCAGCGAGGCTCCGGCCACCTGCTGCGCCGCCTCACGGGTAAAACCGCCCCGGAAAATAGATAACTTTTTGAACAACT
>CAZDMM010000759.1:0-3999 GCA_964505845.1 uncultured Caldilineaceae bacterium | reverse complement strand
GCAAGGATTACGGCCTGGATCGCCCGGTAATGGAACAATACCTGCACTACATGGGCGACCTGCTGCGCGGCGATTTGGGCCGCTCCTTCAGCTCGCGCCGCCTGGTGACAGAAGATTTGCGTGATTTCTTCCCCGCCACCGCCGAGCTGACCCTGGCCTCGCTGGTGATTGCGGTGCTGCTGGGGCTGCCCATCGGCATTGTGGCCGCAGTGCGGCGCAATTCGCTGACCGACTACGCCGGGCGCACCTTCGCCACCCTGGGCCTGGCCCTGCCGGCCTTCTGGGTAGGGCTGATGGCCCAACTGGTCTTTTACAGCGGCCTGACCTTGCTGCCGGTGGGCGGGCGCTTGAGCCAGGATGTGGCCGCGCCGCCCTTCTTCACCGGCCTGTACACGGTAGACAGCCTGCTCAGCGGCCAATTCAGCACCTTTGGCGATGCCCTGGCCCATTTGACTCTGCCGGCCGCTGTGCTCAGTTTTAGCACCACCGCCGTCTTTGTGCGGCTGGTGCGCACCTCCATGCTGGAGGTGATGGCCATGGATTATATCCGCACCGCCCGCGCCAAAGGGCTGGCCGCGCCGGTGATCACCCTGCGCCACGCCCTGCGCAATGCCATGCTGCCGGTTGTCACCATCGGCGGTCTGCAACTGGGCCTGCTGCTCGGCGGCACGCTGCTGGTGGAGTTGATCTTTAGCTGGCCGGGGCTGGGGCGTTACTCGGCCCAATCTATTGTCAGCTCTGATTACAACGGTATCATGGGCGTAACCCTGGTCATCGCCCTGATTTATCTTTTGGTTAATACCATGGTGGACCTGCTCTATGCTTGGCTCGACCCGCACATTCACTACAGTTAAATACCCGGTTTTACAAAAACTGCCCTGGCCGCGCCGCTTTTTTAACCAGAGCGCGCTCAACGGCCTGGGGACATTTTTGGTGGCGCTGGTGATCTTTCTGGGCCTCTTTGGCCCGGCCCTGGCCCCCTACGATACCACCAAAACCAACCTCAAAGAGCGATTTGCCCCACCCTCGGCCCAGCATTGGATGGGCACCGACAACTTTGGCCGCGACATCTTCAGCCGGGTGGTGGCCGGGGCGCGCATCTCGCTGCAGGTGGCCCTGGTGGTCTTGAGCATATCGGTGGTGGTGGGGCTGCTGGTGGGCGCGGTGGCCGGTTTTGTGGGCGGCGTTACCGACGAGATACTGATGCGCATCACCGACCTTTTTGTGGCTTTCCCGGCCCTGGTCTTTGCCGCGGCTATCGCCACTACCCTGGGCCGTGATTTGACCAACACCATGATCGCCCTCTCCACCGTCTACTGGCCCTGGTATGCCCGGCTGGTGCGCTCGCAGGTGTTGACCATTGCCCATCAGGAATACATCACCGCCGCCGAAGCGGTCGGCGTGCCGCGCTGGCAGGTCATTGTCCGCCACGTTATCCCTAATGTCATCCCGTTGATCCTGGTGCAGGTCAGCCTGGATATTGGCTATGCCATCCTCTCTACCTCGTCGCTCAGCTTTTTGGGCCTGGGGGCGCAGCCGCCTTCGCCCGAATGGGGCGTGATGCTCACCGACGCCCGCGAATTTGTGCGCGAAGCCTGGTGGTATATGACCTTCCCCGGCCTGGCCCTCTCCTTGACCGTGCTCGGCTTCAACCTGCTGGGCGACGGCCTGCGGGACTATCTTGACCCGCGCTTGCGCGGGAAAATTTGAGAGGCTGTCTGAAAAGTAGCTCCGCATCCCTATGCGGAGCGGGCGGCATAGGGATGCCACCCTACCTTTTTAGACAGCTTCTGAGAGATTGGAGATTGGAGATTGTTTAATCTCCAATCTCCAATCTCTACCTCCGGAGGATCCTATGAACCTGGCAGAATACGCCGCGTATGACGGCCTGGGGCTGGCGGAGTTGGTCCGGCAGCGCCAGGTAACGGCCAAAGCGTTGGGCCGCCTGATGCTGGCGGCAGTGGAATTGGTTAACCCGCAGATAAACGCCGTGATCCAGGCCTACGCCGAGCGCGTCGAAGCGATGGCTGACGATTACCTGCCGCCCGGCCCTTTTGCCGGCGTGCCGTTTTTGCTCAAAGACCTCGGCGCCGGTGAAAAAGGGGCCATCCAGGAGGCGGGCAGCCGCCTCTGGCGGGGACGCGTTTTGCGCTATGATGGCTTTTTGACGGAACGCTTTCGCGCCGCCGGGTTGAGCTTGCTGGGCCGGACCACCACCCCCGAACAGGGTCTGTCCAGCACCACCGAATCGGTGCTGGCCGGGGCCACGCGCAGCCCCTGGAACCTGGAGACGCGGGCCGGCGGTTCAAGCGGCGGGGCGGCGGCCAGCGTGGCGGCGGGGATTACGCCTATCGCTCACGCCAGCGACGGCGCGGGGTCAATCCGGATCCCGGCGGCGGGCTGTGGGCTGGTTGGGCTGAAGCCCTCACGAGGGCGGGTGAGCCTGGGGCCGGGCGCAAGCGACCCCTTGCTGGGTATGGTGGTCGAGTTTGCCGTCAGCCGGACGGTGCGCGACACTGCCGCTCTGCTTGATGCCGTGTCACAGCCGGCCCCCGGCGACCCTTACATTATCCTCCAGCCGCAGCGGCCCTATCGCCAGGAAGTCGGCGCGCCCACCGGCAAGCTGCGCATCGCCTGGACGCGCACCTCCTGGCAGCCCGGCACACCCGTTCACCCGGAGGTTATCGCCTCGGTGGAAAAGAGCGCCGCCCTGCTGGAAGCGATGGGCCACGAACTGAGCGAAATTGAAACGCTCTACGACTATGAGGAGTTTGTCAACGCCATCTGGGTGGGTTGGGCCTGGGGCTTTGATGTGCTGCTGGATGACACCGCGGCGGCGCTGGGCCGGTCGGTGAACGAGGAGACGCTGGAGCCGGTTACGCTCTCCCTTTATCACCTGGCTAAAAGTTTAACGGCGGCCCAGGTGGCCCGCGCCGAGGGGGTCTACAACGCCATCCGGCGGAAGGTGGGCCGCTTTTTTGAGAGCTATGATTTACTGCTCACCCCAACCATCGCTCAACTGGGCGACCCCATCGGCAAGTACAGCCAAAATGTGACCGATGTGGACTTTATTGGCTTCTTTCGCCGCTGCGACCAATCGGACATGTATCTGCCGCTGGCCAATTTGACCGGCCAGCCGGCCATTTCGCTGCCCCTATGGCACAGCGACTCCGGCTTCCCCATCGGCATGCAGTTTGTGGCCCCCTTTGGCCGCGAAGATATCCTCATTCGCCTGGCCAGCGCCCTGGAAACCGCTCTACCCTGGCGCGAGCGCATCCCCCCCGTCCACGTCAGCCGCATCTAATAATCTAACCTGTTTCTGGCTCTATGAAGACCCTAAAGATCTTAAAGACCTTTAGGGTCTGATTAGTTGAGTTCGAAATTACACCGAAAATCACTCTTCGATACGGCCTTCGGCCTACTCAGGGTGATTTTCGGCTATTAATGCGCTACTAAGCCTACCCTGAGTCAGGCCGAACTCGACCTTCTTGGCGACTTTTCCCTCCTGACAAGAAATATCAACTTTGACAAGTTCAAACGTGCTAAAATGAAATCATCAGTGAACGGTGAACAGTTATCAGTTATCAAGTTCCACTTACCACCGATTACTGATCACTGATTACTAATCATTGATTACCGGTCACTAACTACTGACCACCATTTTCAAAGAAAGGAGACTACCCCATGTTGAAAATCGCCGTGCGCTACACCCGCTATGTTCTTAGCACGCTGGCTACCGTTGGCTTCGCCCTCTCTGGCAATTAAGGCTGGATTTTTAATACAAATTTTTTCAGATCAGAAAGGAGACTACCCAATGTTGAAAATCGCCGTGCGCTACACCCGCTATGTTCTTAGCACGCTGGCTACCGTTGGCTTCGCCCTCTCTGGCAATTAAGGCTGGATTTTTAATACAAATTTTTTCAGATCAGAAAGGAGACTACCCAATGTTGAAAATCGCCGTGCGCTACACCCGCTATGTTCTTAGCACGCTGGCTACCG
>CAZDMM010000758.1:0-3999 GCA_964505845.1 uncultured Caldilineaceae bacterium | reverse complement strand
ACTGCTGGCGCTGAATTTGACAAATTTTTCTTTAGCTTAAGTTGTCACGAATGCTATAGACAAAAGGAGTTTACCCTATGGCTCGACAAGTAGCAGCCCTGCCCATCGGAGGCAAATATCCGAAACCCCTGATCCACTGCACCGGCCGGCCCGAAACCGGCAAAACGCAGTTAGCCATCTCGTTTGCCCTGTGGCTGGCCGGGATGACCGGCAAAGAAAAGGTCTATGTCTGGCCCACGGATGGCCGGGAACACGAGTACGCCCAGGTCATCGGCACGGCCCATACCCTGGCCCCGGCAGCCAACCCGCTGGATGTTTCGGCAGTGCAGGATGAAATCAACGCCGATCTGCGCAAGGGCGAGTTGAAAGAGGTGGGTATGTTCAGCGTGGACACCGTGACCCACATCTATCGCCAGGCGTCCAGCAGCAACCAGCTCAAAGGCATGACCGGCCAGGGATCGAGCGGTCACGCCCTCAAAGCGGTGACGATGATGAACGTCATCACGGTCGTCATGGCGGTCAACCTGCCGGCGTTTGTGATCACCCACGTCTACGACAAGAGCGACCACAAGAACCTGGAAAAGAAAGAGGAACGCGACTCAATCTCCAGCACCGAAGAACTACGCTGGAAGCTGGCCTTTAATCTGAAAATTGAAACCGGCAAGGACGAGAAAGGGTACTTTGTGGTCGTCCGCGAGTGCCGTGAGCGACCGGGCCTGAAGCCCTTTATGCTGCGCGACACCGAAGGCGGGCTGTTCCGCACGATGCCGGAGCGGATAATGCGGGCGCTTTACGAACGGGAGCGGCCGGCCGATGAACCCAAAGGCTGGAAAGATTTCGGCCTGCACAAGCCCTTCCCCGACCAGGGCGAGCAGTTCAAAAAGAACGCGATGCGCGAGATGATGAACTACTTCGTCGAAGTGGAGCCGGGCGTTCGGATTTATCCCTTCGGCGATCCGAAAGCGGCCAGGAGCAAAAAGAACGGCGACCCCGGCATCAACGGTGCGGCCAACCACGCCCAGAACGCCTACACTCAGGTGACCAAGGAGTACACGGCTGCCGGCGGCAAGAATTTGGGCGAGCTGACCGTGAAACTGAAGGAGTACACCGAGGCGAAGGTCCAAAAGATGGTGGAGGAATACCAGCTCAAACACCGCGAGCCGGAAGCTCCCCCGCCCCCGGTGGACGAGCCGGCCGCTGCGCCGGTACAGACCGGCCTCGGCCTGGATGTTCCCACGACCACGGAAACAGCCGGCAACGGCTACGGCGGCGGCGCCCTTTAAGTCAAAGTAGACTCATACAAAACTCATACAAAACTCGAACAGTTTGAGTTTTATATGAGTACCCATCAAAAAGCCCCTTCCGCGTGGAAGGGGCTTTTGTAATGATGATTGTCAATTCAGCCAAGATATGTTATCATTGTGAGAATTAGTACAAAAGCCCCGTTGTGAGCGGGGCTTGGCCCGGATCAGGTGTGTGTGCCACCAGCCCGGTTTGTATGTGCATGGTAGCATATTTGCGCCGCCTGGTCAAAGGGCGGCGCTTTTTGTTTAAAACTATCATTATCAGGCAATCCTGATGAAATTTTAAGGTTCGGTGGCGGCGCGTGAACCACCGAGCGTTAACCGGAAAGGGTACCCGAAGGTGGCTTTCTTTATAGGATAAATTAGTACTTCTCTACCTGATTCACCACTTAAGATTTTCTTGTTCTCCAATTATATCTGGGTTTAATGGCTAATGCTGGCACCCAAAGGAGGGTGACAATGAAAAGGCAAGGGGTCAGGTTATTTACTATTCTTTCGGGCGTGATTTTATTAGCTCTTCTCTTGCCGGACGAATTACCGCCTCCCGCAGTTCTGGCCCACCCGGCCACCGCCCCGCTACAAAATATTATCGCTGTGGTCGGCGGAGGGTTTCACACCTGCGCCCTGACCAGCGGGCGCGGGGTCAAGTGCTGGGGCTACAACGAGTACGGGCAACTGGGCGACGGCACGACTAGCTATCGCCCGACGCCGGTAGCCGTGACCGGCCTGGGCAGCGGGGTCACAGATCTAGCCGCGGGGTATTATCATACTTGCGCCCTGACCAGTGGGGGTGGGGTCAAATGCTGGGGCTACAACTCCTATGGACAACTGGGCGACGGCACGACCACCAATCGCCTAATTCCGGTAGCCGTAACCGGCCTGGGCAGTGGGGTCACGGCTCTGGCCGCCGAGGGTTATAACACCTGTGCCCTGACCAGTGGGGGTGGGGTCAAGTGCTGGGGCTACAACTCCTATGGACAACTGGGCGACGGCACGACCACCAATCGCCTAATTCCGGTAGCCGTAACCGGCCTGGGCAGTGGGGTCACGGCTCTAGCCACCGGGTCGAATCACACCTGTGCCCTGACCAGTGGGGGCGGGGTCAAGTGCTGGGGCTTCAACCAGTGGGGACAACTGGGCGACGGCACGACGACCCAACGCCTAACGCCCGTAGACGTGATCGGCCTGGGCAGTAGTGTCACAGCTGTGGCTGTTGGGGAGGACCAAACCTGTGCGTTGACTAGCGGGGGTGGGGTCAAGTGCTGGGGTTACAACATCGTCGGAGAACTTGGCGACGGCACGACGATCCAACGCCTGATGCCGGTAGCCGTGATCGGCTTGAGCAGTGGGGTGACCGCCTTGACTGTCAACGGGGAGCATACCTGCGTTCTGATCACCGGGGGTGGGGTCAAGTGCTGGGGCTACAACTCCTACGGGCAACTGGGCGATGGCACGACCACCAATCGCTACACCTCGGTGGACGTAATTGGCCTGGGCAGTGGGGCCACCAGTGTGGCCGCCGGGCCTCTTCACACCTGTGCCCTGATCAGCGCGGGCGGGGTCAAGTGCTGGGGTAACAACAGTGTCGGGCAACTGGGCGACGGCACGACCACGGATCGCTGGACACCGGTGGACGTGGTTGACGACGTGACAGGTTATATTATCTCTGGCCGGGTGACCGATAACGCTGGCAGTTCTATCGCCGGGGTGGCTATCTCGGCAGACGGGAGTATTAGTACCACCTCAAATGGCAACGGTGATTACACTTTCAGCGGGTTGGCGGGCGGGACGTATACGCTTACGCCATCCAAAAATGGTTACACTTTTTCTCCTGCATCGCGCACAATCAGTGTTCCGCCGGATGCCACTGGAAAGAATTTCAATGGTTATGACAAGCCGCCAATTGTTTTTGTGCATGGTTGGACCGGGTTTCCATTTCCGCTATGGGGATCTTGCGAATGGCCCAATCCGGATGCCTATTTTGAGTCAATAGATAATGATCTACATGCATCTGGCTACTATACTGCCTACGCTGAACTTGAGACCTCGCGATGCTATACGCCGCATCTTGTGGACAATGTAACGCGTCTTCGCAACGCCATACTTCAAGCCAAGACAGCTACAAATCAGCCAAAAGTAATTCTCATTGCTCATAGTATGGGTGGGCTGGTTAGCCGCGCTTACATTGAGAGTCCAGACTACCCTGGTGATGTGGCATCTCTATTTACTTTTGGTAGCCCCCACCTCGGTCTATCTCCCGGCTTATTAACTTTTCTAGTTCTTTCTGCTAAGTATTTATCCCTCGGTTACTACTGTAAATACAATCAACCTGCCGTTTGTGATTTCTCGGATACAGGGATGTCTTCTTTCAACAAATCCCACTTGCCCTGGACAGCTAAACGGACATCTGAGGTGGACTACCATCTTATTAGTGGAAATGCCCCATTCTGGCTTCGCAATACCTTGGGCCAGTTTACGGATGAATTAATTGATGGGATTGCTTTTGGACCGGACGATGGGATTACTGCAACCGGTAGTGGGATTGGGTTAGGTCTGTCGGGCACGTTTGATCGCTTTATAACCGACGAAAATCACAATGTTTTTGGGATAGAAGATGGGACTAATAAAGGTCATTATTTTGGGGATGGTTCAATTACGGGCTGAAATAGGTTGACACTTTTGGTACCTTAAAAAA
>CAZDMM010000757.1:0-4005 GCA_964505845.1 uncultured Caldilineaceae bacterium | reverse complement strand
CCTACGGTATGCTGCTGCGGGGCGACATCGCCGCCAAACTTATCCACGCCCTCTATGCTGTGCTGCTGGCCGGCCTGGTTTACCTGATGGCCCGCCGCTACCTCAGCCGCGAGTCGGCCTGGCCGTCTGTGTTGGTGCTGCTCTCCATGCCCATGATTCCCACCCTGGCCGGCTGGGCCTACAATGACCTGGCGCTGGCCTTTTATCAAACGGCGGCGCTGTATGCCTTGCTGAGGAGTCAGGGGTCAGGAGTCAGTGAGCAGAAGTCAGTAGACAGGAGTCAGAGTCTCAATTACCAATTACCAATACCCAAAGGGCACGTTGTGACCAATTACCACTATTACTGGCTGATATTGAGCGGCATCTTCGCCGGTTTGGCCATGGGCTTAAAGTACACCGGCTTTGTGGCCCCGTTGACTATTGGCTTGATACTCATGTGGCGGCAAATCAAGGCCCAGGTTGCCAGGCGTAATCTCCAATCTCCAATCTCCCTTCTTTACTTCGCTCTCCCTGCTCTCGCCGTTGCCCTGCCCTGGTATCTCAAAAATCTCTTCTTCACCGGCAACCCTTTCTACCCCTTTGCCGCTGGCTGGTTTGACGGCCTGTATTGGGATCAATTTCGGGCCAACTGGTATGCTCAAGCGGGCACCGGCATTGGTTTTGATGCTCTCGAACTGCTCAGATTGCCCATCGTGCTGACCCTGGGGGTAAAAGATGTCAACTATTTTGATGGCCGCACCGGGCCATTGTTTTTGGCCTTTTTGCCGTTGATCCTGTTATATGGAATATTTCGTTACCGGGCGGCAGCGCGTCCCCCGGCCCTGAATCTTTTGCTCCTCTTTGCCCTCATCCAATTTTGCTTTTGGACGTTGGGAGCGGTGTGGTCGCGCTCCTTGTGGCAGTCCCGGCTGCTGCTGCCCTGTTTGGTCGCCTTGAGTCCCGTGGCCGGCTGGCTGTGGATGGATTTAAAGCACCTGGATTGCCCCAACCTTTCTATTCGACGCCTGGTTAATGGGTTGATTAGCCTGGTTCTAGGCCTTACTTTGCTTGAGTTAAGCCTCAACTTTGTTCAAATCAACCCCCTGGCTTACCTGACCGGCGCTGAAAGCCGGGCCGAATACCTGACGCGCCGTTTGGGCGCATATTATGCCACGATGGAACAACTCAACCAGACTCTTCCCCCCACCGCCCAGGTGTTATTTCTGTGGGAGCCACGCAGTTATTTTTGCCAGATGACCTGCCGGCCCGACAGCATCCTGGATCAATTGGCGCACGACCAGTACCTTTACGGCGATGCAGCCGGGGTTGTCGCCGCCTGGAAGAAGTTGGGCATCACCCATGTGCTGCTCCACCGCCAGGGGTTGAATTTTATCAAGCAGGAAGGCGCCGAGGCCATCTATCATCCGGCCTTGCAAGAATTAGCGGTGATAGAACGAGATTATTTTGAGCCGGTTTTTGACGTGGTGGGAGCGTATCAGTTGTACAAGTTGCGGTAATTAATCAGGAAGGATGGAAGACTGGAAAAATGCAACCTACCAATCTTCCAACCCTCCAACCTTCCCGGTGATTCTTACAAGGGCCTAATGTCTTTACGCCACCCTTATTTTGTCTTATTTCTTATAGCCATCGTGGTGCGGCTCCTGGCCGCCTGGCCGCAGCAGCAGCCCAACTATATGGATGCGGCTTACTCCTATGTCAATGCCGTTAACCTGGCCCAGGGACGCGGCTTTGTGGAAGATTTTGTCTGGAATTACCTGGGACACCCCGGCCCACCCCCGCAGCCCAGCCACCTCTATTGGATGCCGCTCACCTCGATCCTGGCCGCGTTGGGCATGCTGGCCGGCGGCGTCTCGTACCGGGCGGCCCAACTGCCCTTTGTGATCGCGTCGGCCCTGCTGGCCCCTATCAGCTTTGAGGCAACTCGCATCCTGTCGGGCCGGCGCTGGCCGGGCTGGCTGGCCGGGATTCTGGCTATTTTCAGCGGTTTTTATTTCCCCTATTGGACCGCCATTGACAATTTTACACCCTTTGCCGTGGCCGGTGCGCTGGCCCTTCTGACTGCCTGGTACGGCCTGGCGCGAGCCGGCGAGCCGGCGAATGGGCGAATAAACGAATGGCGAATGGCGAACCATCAACAAAGTCAAACTCTCATTCCTAATTCATTATTCACCATTCACAATTTTATTTGGTTCCTCCTCTCCGGCCTGCTGGCCGGCCTGGCCCACCTGGCCCGCGCCGACGGCGCGCTGCTCCTCATCGCTATTATTTTGTTCAACCTTCAACCTTCAACCTTCAACCTTCAACCCTCAACCTTCAACCCACAGGGCGCAAGCAGCGTTCAACGCTTTACGCTTTACGCTTTACGCTTTGCGCTTCCTCTCGTTCTCGGCTATTTCATAGTAATGACTCCCTGGTTTATCCGCAACTGGCAGGTGGTGGGGACGCCGCTGCCGGCGGCCGGGTCGCAAACCATCTGGCTGGCTAATTACGACGAGTTGTTCAGTTATGGCCGGGAACTTTCGATGCAGACGTGGCTGGCTCAAGGCATTGGCCCCCTTATGCAGGGGCGCTGGTGGGCGCTAACCACCAACTTGCAGACGGCGCTGGCGGTGTGGGGCATGATTTTTCTCACCCCCCTGGTAGGGGTCGGCGGCTGGCGGCTGCGCCGTCACCCCCTGGCGCAGTTGGCCGGCTGGTACGCGCTGCTCCTGTTTGGAGCGATGACGCTGGTTTTCGCCTTCCCCGGCGCACGGGGGGGGCTTTTTCACTCCGGGGCGGCGCTGCTGCCTTTTATCTATGGGGTGGCTCTGGTGGGCCTGGACAGCGCCGTGGACTGGATAGCAGCCCGGCGGCGTCGCTGGCAGGCCGCCGCCGCCAAACGATTTTTCGGTCTGGGGCTGGTCGGGCTGGCCGTTTTGTTGAGCGGGTTTATCTACTATGGCCGCGTGCTCAAAGATAACGCCTGGAATCGGGCCGATGCCGTGTATCCGGCTGTTGCCGCCTGGGTAGCGCAGCACAACCCGGCGGCCATCGTGATGATCGGCAACCCGCCGGCTTATCGCTATCACGGCGGCGGCTTAAGCGTGGTCGTGCCCAATGAAAATATTGAAACGACGCTCCAGGCCGCCCGCCAATTTAATGTAGCGTACCTGGTTTTGGATTACAACCACCCCGCCCCCCTGAACCCGCTGTACCGGCAGCCTCAAAACCAGCCCAACCTTACTTTAGTGCAAACTTTTATTGATGACGCGGGTCAACCTGTTTATATTTTTAAGGTTAGGCAGCCCTAAATTATTGTGATTAAAACCTCTAATCCCCAATCTCCAATCTCAAAGAGACGTTTGATGGCCCCCCATCTCCTGTTTTGGCTCCTGGGCGCGTTTCTGCTTGGCTCATTTTACCTGGCGGTTTCGGCCTGGGGGTATCACGTCTCAGGCTTTCCCCTCGATGATGCCTGGATTCACCAAACCTATGCCCGCAACCTGGCCCGCAGCGGGCAGTTAGCCTTTATTCCGGGCCTGCCCAGCGCCGGTTCCACCGCACCCTTGTGGTCTTTGTTATTGAGCCTGGGCTATCTGCTCGGCCTGCCCTTCCAGATCTGGACGTATGGCCTGGGGATGGCCTGCCTGGGTTTGACCGGCTGGACGGTGAGCCGGCTGGCCCGGCAGCTTTTCCCCGACCGGCCCCGGCTGGCCCTGGCGGTGGGTTTGTTCTGTCTGGCGGAGTGGCATTTGATCTGGGCCTCCGTCTCCGGCATGGAAACCAGCCTCTTTGTCTGGCTCTCGCTCCTGCTGGTGGAACGCTATCTCCAATTACTAATAACTAATTACCGGCCATTTACCTTTTTGACTTTGGGACTCCTCGGCGGCCTGCTCGCCCTCACCCGCCCCGAAGGACTCGGCCTGGTCGGGCTGATTGGACTGGATATGGTCTGGCGCTGGTACAGCCAGAAACTCAAGGGAACTCAAGGAATCGTCAATGCAGTTCCCTCAGTTCCTCTATTCC
>CAZDMM010000756.1:3413-4015 GCA_964505845.1 uncultured Caldilineaceae bacterium | reverse complement strand
CAGCAATTAAGACTTTACTTCCTATTGAGACTCCACCGCTGGCACGGATATGAGTGTATTCGCCGATATCAACGTCGTTACCAATAGATAATCCATTCGGATGGTAAATTTTTACTGGCATACGAAGTCGCACATTTGTTCCTACTGATATACATTGACTTAACATTTCTTGAGCTTGATACCGCTGAACCCAGGCTAACCATAATAGCGATAATCTTAAAAACTTTTCTTTAAAAAATTGCATCGCAACTCAATCTATATTAACAAAAGCTTCGCCGACCGTGACCTGGCAATTCGCAGGAGGGGCCAAAATAAATAGTTCTCGTTGTCTTCTGTTGTGGCTACCGATAATTAAGAATGAAGCAATATTTGCGTATCGTTCAAAAGTTTCATATGTCGATATATTTCGAAAGCCAAAATGCACAAAATAACGCCCTTCTCGTAGATAGAGAGGAGGCAATTTGACAGTGAAATTATACGTTCCCGGAGAATAATCAGCGGAGTTAAGTCCATGTTCATTTGCAAATATAAACCATATTGGAATACCTTCATTGTTAGCTGAAGCAAACATTGGAGTGCAGTTTTGATAATATTTCTTAAGC
>CAZDMM010000756.1:0-3403 GCA_964505845.1 uncultured Caldilineaceae bacterium | reverse complement strand
GTCATATACTTGACTATTAATCCTTATCTCGATAACCTCCACCCCTAGCCCCAAACTACTAGTAGTGATCGCCTTCTCACCAACTTGGGTCTTGGAATTTGATTGTTCTAGAGAAATGTGGCGTTCGTATAGTCTGATAGCATTCTCGCTAGGTCCTAAGAATAGGGGATACCCTCTATCCAAAACTAAAACCTCACGACAAAGGTACTGGACTTGATCAAGGTTATGGCTGACAAAGACGCGGGTCCGACCATCTTTTCTCATCTCGTGTAGACGGGCCAGGCATTTGTTCTGAAAAGCTCGATCCCCAACTGCCAGCACTTCATCAATGAGCAAAACTTCAGCATCAACATTCACTGCTACGGCAAATCCCAATCGAGCCAACATCCCGCTCGAATACATCCAGACCGGACGGTCAAACCATTCGCCTAATTCACAGAAATCTTCAATGGCCGGCACTTTAGTCTCAACTTCCTGCGGTGTAAAGCCCATAACTGCGCCAAGAAGATGTACATTTTGTCGCCCGGTCAAATCCATATGCATGCCAGCATTAAGTTCAATCATTGGGAAGATACGCCCAAGTACTGTTACCTGACCATATGTAATGGGGGATACTCCAGCCAGAACTTTTAAAAGTGTACTCTTACCACAACCATTCCGCCCAATCACTCCCAGTGTTTCACCCCGGCGGACCTCAAAGTTGAGATCACGCAAAGTCCAGCCCTTTTCCTGATCGAGTAAACCTCCGGGCCTATGCCACAAACGCTTGAATTCATTGGTTAACGTAGTCCCATACCGCTTCCAGCCATGCTCCATGCGGATCACAACATCGTCACTCATAACTACTCACCCTCACATCATATCCGCAAAATACTGAGCCATGTGGCGAAAAAAGGGCCAGGCCAGGGCTAGCAGCACGATGATAAAAATAGCCGACCAGGCCAGCGGCCCCAAATCAGGCGGCAGGCCGGCCCCCAGCACATTGCGAAAGCCGGTAATCAGCCCCACCGCCGGATTAACGCTGATAATAGTTTTTATGGCCGGAGCCATCTGGTCGGTGGAGTAAAAGATTGGAGTCATAAAAAACCAAAGCTGCATAAAGTAAGGAATCGCCAGGCCGATATCGCCCCGAAAAGGGGCAATCGCCGCAACAATCAAGCCTATGGCCAGACCAAAGCCTACAGCAAGCAATAGCAGTACAGGAAACCAAAGCATATTTAAGGTAATGGGCACGGCAAAGTAGGTCATCATCAGGATCAGGATGACTATACCCATCAAAAAGTCAACCAGAGCCGTAGTAATAGCGGCGAGGACAAAAACCTCGCGCGGCACAGCCATTTTCTTAAGCAGAGCTGCATTGGCAAATATTGCCGGGGCGCTGGTATTGATTGAGGTAGCAATAAAATTCCAGGGCAAGATAGCGGTGAAAAGAAACATCACAAAGTTCATCCCGCTAGAGTCGGTCAGGCCAATAATTGAGCGCAGCGCGGCAAAGACAACCATTTGAAACAAAGGTTGGACCAATATCCAAACCCAGCCCAGTGATGACCGGGCATAACGCGCCTTTAAATCCCGATAAACCAGCGCCCGTAGTAACAACCAGTAACGAAAGATGCGGTTCTTCTCTTGCAGCTTAACTGAAACTTGCCGTACCAGCAAGCGAAGAGGCAGGAAAACGGCAAACAAACCCAGGGCTAGACTCACCCATAAGAATGACCCCTTGATATAGCCAAGGCTGTAATCTGAGGCCAATTGCCGCGTCAATGGCAGAGCCAGCAGACCGGCCAATCCTATAATAACCAGCAATTGCTTACGGCCAAAAGGCAGCCGATTCAAAAATGGCGCCCTTAAGGTTGGTTGAATACGGTGGAAACTCATCTACTTATCTCTAACTTGCTTCACTGCCAGCCCTTCAGAAAGTGGATAGGTTGGGCGTAGAGGGGATACATCTTGCTAACGTTGCGGACAGCGATGGCAACATCGGTGGCGGGTGAGATTGGCTCGTAGTGTCATAAATCAATGTTTATGGGTCCATACGTCGTCTGGCGCTAACCTGGCCGCAGCAGGCTCGTTGACCAGGACGCCCAAAAAATCAGCAAAAGCCTTCCAGTTTACCTTTTATACCCATCAGGATGCTTTTGAAACCAGCGCCAGGCATCGCCCACAATTTGCTCCAAATCCGAGTGCCGGGGCTGCCAGCCCAGGTCGCGCCGGATTGACTCCGAGGAGGCAATCAGGGTAGCCGGGTCGCCGGGGCGGCGCGGCCCAAATTCGGTGGGGATGGGATGCCCGGTCACTTTGCGGGCCATTTCCAGCACCTGCATAATGCTGTACCCCTGCCCGTTGCCCAGATTAAATTTGCGGCTGGGGCCGCCCGCTTGCAGCGCCCGCAAGGCTAAAATGTGGGCCTGGGCCAGGTCAAGCACGTGGATATAATCCCGCACGCAGGTTCCGTCGGGGGTGGGATAATCGCTGCCAAAAATGGTAAATTTATCCTGCTTGCCCAGGGCCACCCCCAGAATCAAAGGGATGATGTGTGTTTCGGGGTCGTGATCCTCCCCGTAGACCGGGTGCGCCCCGGCAGCATTAAAATAGCGCAGGGCGGTATAGCGCAGTTGGCCGGTGCGGTCCAGCCAGTACAAAAATCGCTCCAAAATGGCTTTCGACTCCCCATAGGGGCTGCCCGGCACAATCCGCTCCGTCTCGGCAATGGGTATCTTCTCCGGGTCATCAAAAAGATTGGCGGTGGAAGAGAGAATGAAATATTTGGTTCCATACTCAGTCGCCGCCCGCAGCAAATTGAGGCCGTTGGTCACGTTGTCGCCCAAGTACATAAACGGCCTGGCCATAGACTCGCCCACCAGGGTGTACGAGGCAAAGTGCATAATCGCCTCAGGCCGGTGCTCGGCAAAAGTTTGATTCAGCAATTCCACATCGGCCAAATCGCCGGCCACCAATTTGGCTTTGGGATGCACCGCCTCGCGGTGGCCCTGATACAAATTATCATACACCACCACCTCGGCGCCGGCCTCCACCAACTCCGCCACACAGATGCTGCCGATATAACCGGCCCCGCCCGTCACTAAAATCGTCATAATTTTTCTTTTCCTTATTTCTGCAACAAGCTCAAGTAAAGATTTCAGCCGCCGTCAGTTCCAAATCCGGCAGCAGTTGCACCGTCAAATGTTGTCCCCGCCGCACATGCTGAATATTTTGATAGCCCGTAGGTGAGGGTTGGCGATAAACCTCAATCATCTCCGCTGCTAAATTTATGAGCCAAACTCCCACAATGCCGGCCTTAGCATATAAAGGTATTTTTATCTGCCAGTCATAAGATGCCGGCCTCAATCATTTGGGTGTGACCAAAATGAGTTGCAATTGGGGTAGTAAAGCCCCTTGTGGG
>CAZDMM010000755.1:2924-4023 GCA_964505845.1 uncultured Caldilineaceae bacterium | reverse complement strand
TCACGAGGATATGACCGCCCGTGAGTACCTGCATTTTTTTGCCGACCTGTACCGGATAAAAAATAAAACGCAGCGCATCGAAAGCTTGCTGGAGCGGGTGGAGCTGCGCCAATTTGGCAACGTGCGGGCGCGCGACTTTTCGCGGGGCATGCAGCAAAAATTGGGCCTGGTGCGCACCCTGCTGCACGACCCCGAACTGCTGATTCTGGATGAGCCGGTTTCGGCCCTGGACCCCAACGGGGTGCGGAAAATTCGGCAACTGCTGCAAGAGCAAAATGAGGCGGGCAAAACCCTGTTCATCTCCTCTCATATTCTCTCAGAGGTGGAGCGCATGGCCCACCGGGTGGGCATTATGCACCGGGGCCAACTCGTTGCCGAAGACAGCCTGGACAACCTGCGCCAAAAACTGCGCCAGCAGGTAGACCTGGAACTACAATTGCAGGAACTCCGGCCTGGCCTGGTGGAGCATCTGGCCGGTTTGGATTTTGTGCAGCGGATCAACGGCGAGGGAACCCGCTTGAAGCTGCAATTAGACGCCGCCACCGATTTTCGGCCCCAGGTGTTTGCGGCGGTTTCGGCGCACGGCGGGGTGATTGTAGATATGCGCACCAAGGAGATGACGTTGGAAGAAGCCTTTATCACTATCACCGAGCAGAATGTCTCCTCGCTGCTGCCAGGAGCGCCCGCATGAACTTAGTTTCTGGATGGAGCTATCGTTGGCACGCGGCCCGGCTGATTCAACAGCGCGATTTGCGCTCGATGCTCTTTGGCCGGGGCATGTACCTGGCCTTGAGTTTGGCGCTGGCGGCGGCCATCCTCATTTTACGCAACTACCTCAGCTTTGTGGGTGAAAATGGCCTGCTGGTGGTTTCGGGGGCCTTTGTGATCCCCTTGCTCACCATGGTGCTGATTACGGCCCTATTTCTGGCCTTCTCATCCGTTACCACCGTAGCCCGTGAGCGTGACCAGGGCACGATGGAGGTGCTGTTTTACGGCCCGGTTGACTCCATTACCTATGTGTTGGGCAAATTCCTGGCTCAACTGGCCGTTTGCCTGGTCATGACCGCCATTTATACCGTCTGCTTTTTAATTTATGCAG
>CAZDMM010000755.1:0-2914 GCA_964505845.1 uncultured Caldilineaceae bacterium | reverse complement strand
GGTTGGGTCATTCTGCTGGCCGTTTTAATGACCTCCAATTTAATCGCGGTCGGCATCTTTTTGTCAACCTTTAGCGGGCGGGTGCGCACCGCCCTGCTGCTCTTTTTAAGCCTGATTTTGATCTTCTTGGTCATCGAGGTGGGGCCTGACCTGCTGGCCCTGATCCCCTATCAAGAAACCTACTATAACCCCGTGCTGTTTTTGCAAAATGTGCTAACCGTTCTCAATCAAATCACGGCCTGGCTGTCGCCTTTGGCTTATCTCAGCCAGGGTTTGGAAGCCGTCAGGCGGGGCAGCGGCCTGGGTTATCTGGCGGTGGTAGGGATGTCGCTGCTTTACACTTTTGTGTTTTTGGCGCTCAGTGTGGTCACATTGGAACGCAGGGGGGTGCGAAGATGAGGAAGATAACCCTACCAGAAACCCGTTTTCTCAAAGAAAACGGGTTTCTAAAATCGAAAGTAAATAATTTAGCTACAGCCCTGAGTCTGGCTCTTATCCTGGGGCTGCTGGCCGTGACAACCGTTTTGGCCCAGACCCCGGAGAAAAAGCGAGAGTTTGTGTACGGCGTGCAGGTTTTTACCGGCCAGGCTTATGACGGCACCTTTTATCCCCTCAGCGAAGACACCCTTTACCTGCTGGCCGATGTCTCCAATATTGTTTCACCGCGTTACTCACTGGTCTATTTTTGGCCGGTGACCAATGAGTACAAAGCCGATTTTGACGCGCTCAGCGAAACGGTAGCGGGCACGCTGGAAATTTTGCAAGGTGGACAGGTGGTGCAAAACCTGGCGCAAACCAAGTATGTGATCCAATATCCGCGCGGGCTTGACGCCGGCGAAGTGCATGTTTACCTGGGCCAGGAGGCCGAGGCGCAATATAAAGAGTTTGAGCGACAAAAACAAGCTTACCGGGATGCTATCTTTGCTTACCATGAGGCTACCATCAACTATCACCAGGACGCCCAGGACAAACTATCGAGCGGCCAACTAAAGACAGAATTGCCCCCGCCGCCCGAAGAGCCGGCCCCTTTTAATTTTTTTAGCACCGGGGTGTACGATGGTTTCCATATCAACCTGCCGGCCGGAAATTACGCCATCCGGCTCAAGGATGCCTCCGGCCAGATTGTGCCGGGCAGCGAGCGCCAGTTGGTGGTCTTTACAGAGCAGCGCCAGGGGGTGAGTTATACCCTCATTCCCCAGGATAAATGGACGCTGCCCGAACAATCCCACGACCCCAGCCAAACCCTGTACGCCCGCAGCGGCGTGGTGATTTACTTGCAGCCGTTTGAGGAGAAAGAGTACAACGAGTTATATTACACCCGGCTCAAAACGCCGCAAAGCACCACAGGCCGCAGCGACCACTGGCAGTGGGTGCCGCAAAGCCCGGTTCCGGCGGCGCCTCTCTTGCAAGTGGTGTACAACGGCCAGGTGGTGCAGGGCATTACCCAAAAGCCCTATATCGTCAAACAAACCGAGGGCAAGGGCCTGGGCTACCAGATTATCGAGCAGTCGCAGGGTGAAACCGAGCGAGAGCGCACCCGCACCCCCGACTTTGTGGGCTACCAGGTGCAGGTGGGGCCGGAGCAGCCCTCTTTTACCGTGCGCCTGGTTGACGTCGCAGGCCGCGTCCTCCCCGGCAGCGAGCGGGAAATCCGGCTGGTCAACCCGCAGTATTCCAGCGCGCTTTATTTTTTGCCCCTGCTTCCGCTGGTGATCGGTTTTGCCCTGGCCCTGTGGCGAGCCAGCCGTTTAGCCCGCATGCCCAAGTACGGCGAGGCGGTGGGGTAAGCTGGAATTGGGCGGCGGAGCAGAAAGTCGTATTCCAAGCCTTCAGGGAGGTTGAATTTGTACCCCATTTGTGGTACATTATTGGTAGGAGGCAATTATGGCAAAATCAGCAATTATTCGCGCACGTATAGAACCAGAGCTGAAAGAAGAAGCAGAAACTATTTTTAGTGAATTGGGGCTTTCCATCACCGAGGCGATTACTCTATTTTATCGCCAAGTTAAATTGGTGAAAGGATTACCTTTTGAAGTCCGAATCCCCAATCAAACAACCCTGCAAACCTTTCAGGATACGGATGAAGGCCGAAACCTGATTGAGTCTGAAAATGCGCGGGAAATGTTTGATAAACTGGGCATATAATGCGTAAACCGAGTTTCACCCGGCAATTTGAGAAAGATTTGAAGCGGATGGAGAAACGAGGTAAAGAGTTGCAAAAAATAAAAGAAGTGATGAGCCTGTTGATTGAGGAAAAAGATTTAGCGGAACGGTATCGAGACCACGCCTTGATGGGGAATTACAAAGGCCGGCGCGAGTGTCACCTTGAACCCAACTGGTTGTTGATTTATAAATTGGCAGGGGAAACTATCATTTTTGAGCGAACTGGAACCCACTCCGACTTGTTTGAGTAAGAAAATGGGGATGTGATGTGCCCTGGCCCTGTGGTGAGCCAGCCGCCTGGCCCGCATGCCCAAGTATGGGGAGGCGGTGGGGTAGGGGAAGTTTGGGGAACTCATACAATTTGTACGCATCTTTGTCAAGAGTATAAGGATGAAAACTTTTTTACTTGCTTGGAATCCTAAACGTTGGGGATGGGAAGATTTGCCTGATTGGATTGATAAGGTTGAAAGAGGCAAAGCTAAAAATCGACGTTGGAGTTGTGGCAATTCAAAAAGGCCCAAGAAAAACGATCGTGTCTTTTTAATCCGCTTGGGCGAAGAGCCAAAGGGTATTTTTGGTTCAGGGACTATAGCAGAAGGTTCATACCTAGATTGGCATTGGGAAGACCAAAAAGCAAATCAGGGCAAGAAATCACGATTTATCAAATTCAAGTTCGATATTTTGCTCAACCCCCAAGAAAATATATTTCCTCGAGAACGTTTGAATCAGCAACCATTCGACAAAATGCATT
>CAZDMM010000754.1:0-4034 GCA_964505845.1 uncultured Caldilineaceae bacterium | reverse complement strand
GTGCTGACCGCCAGCCCAACCGAGAACCCCGACCTCTTCTGGGCCATCCGCGGCGGCGGCGGCAACTTCGGAGTAGTGACTTCCTTTGAATTTAACCTCCATCCCGTTGGCCCAACCGTTGTGCTGCTGCTGGTCATGTATCCCGCCGAAGAAGCCGGGCAGGTGATCCCGGCCTGGCGCGACTTTATGATGACGGCGCCCGAAGAGCTAACGAGCAATGGCATGTTTACCACCGTTCCGGCCGCGCCGTTTATGCCGGTTGAAATTCACGGCAAGCGGGTCTTTGTCCTGTTTGGAGCCTATACCGGCCCTATCGCCGAGGGGGAACGGCTCATCCAGCCTTTACGCCAACTCACCACGCCGGTCATTGATTTCAGCGGGCCGGCGCCCTACACCGCCATGCAGAGCATCTTCGACCCCTTGTTTCCCAAGGGGGAGCTGCTGCACTACTGGAAAGGCACTTATCTAACCAACCTTGACGACAAGGTGATCGCCACGATCAGCGAATGGGCCGCGGCCAGCCCCTCTTCCCGCACCATCATTGACCTGTGGGCCATGGGCGGCGCGGTCAGCCGGGTAGCGGCCCAAGAGACCGCCTTTGGCGACCGCAGCGCGCCTTTCTGGCTGGTCTTTAACACCACCTGGAGCGATCCCAAGGATACGGACAAGAACATCGCTTGGACCCGAGCTTTCTATGAAGCGATGCAGCCTTACTCACGGGGCGGCGGCTATCTCAACTTCCCCGGCCTGAGCGAGGATCAGGGCCAGGAGCAGTATATCCGGGCCAGCTTTGGGGCCAACTACGAGCGGCTGGCGGCGGTGAAAAACAAGTACGATCCCGCCAATCTGTTCCGCTTGAACCAGAACATCAAGCCGGCGGCCTGAGCAAGTCGTGATAAAAATGTCATTACGAGACCGCAGGCCGAAGCAATCCTCCCTCCGGGATGGGGACTGCTTCGCCTTCGGCTCGTAGTGATATGAAACAAATGCAATTATTTACGTCCTTAAGATACCATATCTTACCCCGCCCGGTAAGGGTCAAAGGTGCCAAAATACCCTGCCCTATGGTCACTAATTTTTTTTGCCCTATTTGCCCTATAAGATGAGGCCACTATGTTTGCACTTTTCACATCGGGCTACAAATGGGACACAGATTCACACAGATAAACACCGATAAAGTAAAATTTTTAAAGAAAATCTGCGTGAATCTGTGCAATCTGTGTCCTCATTTTAAGAGTGCAAAGGTAGTGATGAGGCCAAGAAGGGGAAAAATAAGATCTTTTTAACTATTGCCCCTCGCCTCTAACCGTAGTATAATTTGATCAGCTTGCTCATTGGTACTCAACATAACCCCGTTTTCCGCTGTGCGAGAAAGCGGGGTTATTGACTCGTATTGCAGAGTCTGAGCCGACAAACCTGGTATAAATGAGAGGGGGTTATCGGGTATGTCATCACGTCTGGCTGATCGTTTGGGTCAAGCCCGCCACCGCCGCTTTGCCGGTCGAGCGAGCGAAAAAGCTATTTTTCAGGCCGCGCTGGAGGCAGAAGAGTTACCCTTTTACCTGTTGTACTTTTTTGGGCCGGGTGGGGTGGGCAAAACTACCTTGTTGGCTGAGTTGGCCTACGGGTGCGAGCAAGCCAAAATCCCGGCTCTCTTAATTGACGCCCGCAACGTTGACCCTTCCCCGGAGTCCTTCCTCGGCGCTTTGCAGTTGGCCCTGGGGCTGACTCCCCCCACCTCGCCCCTGCAAGCTTTGGCAGAGCGCACGCAACGCCAGGTTATCCTGATAGATACCTACGAAAAATTTGGGCCGCTTGACTCCTGGCTGCGCGAGATTTTTCTGCCGGAATTACCGGCCGAGACCCTGGTGGTAGCCGCCGGTCAAAATCCGCTGCCGCCCGGCTGGTCGGCCGACCCCGGCTGGCAAAGCCTGGTGCGGAGCGTTCCCCTGCGTAATTTTAGCCCCGTAGAAAGCCAGGATTACCTACAGCGGCGCGAAGTGCCGGTAGAACAGCACCAGACTATTCTTGATTTTACTTATGGCTATCCGCTGGCCCTGTCGCTGGTGGCCGATGTTTTGGCCCAGCGCCAGGATCCCATGCGCCCCTTCAAACCCGAAGCTGTGCCCGACCTCATCAAAACCTTGCTAGAACAACTGGTGCAAAAAGTGCCCGGCCCGGCCCATCGCGCCGCCCTGGAAGCCTGCGCCCTGGTTTATCTAACCACCGAGTCTTTGCTCGCGGCTATGCTGGCTATTCCCGAAGTGCATGAATTGTTTGAGTGGCTGCGCGGCCTCTCCTGCATCGAGTCGGGGCCGCTGGGCCTGTTTCCGCACGATTTGGCCCGCGAGGCTCTCACCGCTGACCTGCGCTGGCGCAACCCCGATTGGTATGCAGAATTGCACCAGCGCGCCCGCAGCTATTATTCCAACCGCTTGCAGCACACGCACGGGCAGGAGCAGCAAGCTATCCTGGCCCAATATATTTACCTGCACCGCGATAACCCGGCAGTGCGCCCCTTCTTTATCCAGTTGCAAAGCCAATGGTCAGAAGCGGGCGGCTTGATGACCGATATTGGCCGCGAGCCGGATTGGCCGCTCCTGGTAGAAATGGTCAAAAAACATGAAGGTGAAGAGTCGGCCCGGATTGCAGCCCATTGGTTTGCCCGCCAGCCGGGCCGGGTGCAAGTGTTGCGCAACCCGGAGCAGCAGCCGGTTGGTTTTGTGCTGCTGCTGGCGCTGGAGCAGGCCAGGCCGCCCGATTTGGCCGCCGACCCGGTAGCTCAAGCGGCCTGGCGCTATTTGGAGCGCTCGGCCCCGCTCCGCCCCGGTGAAAAGGCTACCATGTTTCGCTTTTGGCTGGCCCAGGATACCCATCAAGCCGTTTCAGCGGTGCAGGGCACCATCTTTATCCTTATGGTGCAGCATTACCTGACCACGCCGGGGTTAGCCTTTACCTTTTTGCCCTGCGCCAACCCCAATTTTTGGCTGCCTATTTTTACCTATGCCGACCTGGCTCGCCTGGCTGAGTTAGATTTTGAGGTACAGGGGCAATGCTACGGAGTCTACGGGCACGATTGGCGGGCCGTGCCGCCCATTGCCTGGCTGGATTTGCTGGCCCAGCGTGAAACGGCCACGTCACCCCAAACCGCGCCGGCGCCGGTCAGGCCCACGATGATGGTGTTGAGCCAATCCGAATTTGAAAATGCGGTGCGCCACCTGCTGCGCGATTTCAGGCTGACTCGTCCCGACGCGCTGCGTTACAACCCCTTGATGTGGTCCAGGCTAGTCACAGAGCAGGTAGGGGTTAACGCCGATGAAGCCAAACGCGCCGTGGCCCTGCATACCACCATCAAGGAAGCGGCAGACAAGTTACAGGCAGCCCCGCGCCAGCGCAAATTTTATCAAGCTTTGTATCACACCTATTTTCATCCTGCTCCCACTCAGGAGCAGGCGGCCGAACTGCTGGACTTGCCTTTCAGCACTTATCGCCGCCACCTCAAAACCGGGGTAGAGCAGCTTACCCACATGCTCTGGCAGCGGGAGATTGGAGGACACACTCCCTCCCTATAGCCCCTCTCCCGCAGCGAGGGAAGGTGCTCGCTTTGCGCACCTTTGGCGGCGCGCCGAAGGCAACGGTGGGTCAAAATGAGCAAAAAGTGAGCACTTTTTGGCCTGGAAAGTGAATAGCGTTTTGGCCTAAACTACGACTATCAAATGATAGTCGTAGTTTTTTATTACTATCCAGATGACTGGCGCTTTTCTTGTCTGAAACACCTATAAACACCGGTAAGGCTTGCTGCTAACCAAGCGCCAGTCATCTCAGCTTAAATTTTTTATTTGTGGAGCCAGTGATGACAGAAGAAATTACCCGCTTGGTAACGGACTTAATCACCGCCTGGAATGAGCACGATATTGAGCGGATTGCCCAGTTTTACGCCGAAGATTATGAAGGGGTTGACGTGGCTTATTCAACACCACGCCGGGGCCGCGACGATATTCGCCACACCATGTCGCGCTACCTGGTGGCCTTCC
>CAZDMM010000753.1:0-4034 GCA_964505845.1 uncultured Caldilineaceae bacterium | reverse complement strand
GGCAATGGCGTGGGCGGTCAGGGCGATGATGGGGATGGCCCGCGTTTCGGGGCTGGCCTTAAGCTGCCGGGCCGCCTGCCAGCCATCCATCACCGGCAGGCTCATATCCAGCAGGATCAAATCGGGGTTTTCCGCTTTTGCCGCTGCCACCCCCTGCGCCCCGTCAACGGCCCGGTAAACGTGAAAGCCTTTCCGTTCCAGCCGTTCGGAGAGCATATCCCGGATCATTTCGTTGTCTTCAACCAGTAGTATTCTGGGCATAGGGGTCCTCCTTATGAAAATAGTAACCAGTAGCCAGTAGCCAGAAGATATTTTTACGCTTCGCGTTGTGGTGGGCTTTAGCATTGGGCTATGCAGCGCATTGAATTATCGAACACGCTTGATAGGATATAGTCCTGCCTCATTTTATTTTGTTACAGGCAAGCGGGCACACCCCACAAATTTTAAGATAAACTCTCCAGCGGCAGGGCGACGGTGATTTCCCCGGTCATCATCTGGCGCAGGTGCAAAACCTTTGCTAATGCACTAAATCACGGATTTGTCGCAGCAGCCCTGCCGGCGGGGCTTCACCGCTCCCTTTTTGCAGAATTTGCTCAATCGAGCCGTTCAGGCGGCGGCGCTCCTCCGGGGTTAAATCCAGGGCCGTCACGACGATGACCGGAATGGAGCGCCAGGCCGGGTTTTGGCGTAAAGCAGCGATAAACTCAAAGCCATCCATCTCCGGCATTATCAAATCCAGCAGGATCAGGCCGGGCCGCTGGACGGCAATTTGCGCCAGCGCCGCTCGCCCATGCCCGGCCTCAACCACGCGCAAGCCTTCTTGCTCCAAAGTGCAGCGCAGCATCTCGCGGAGGGCCGGGTCATCGTCCACCACCAAAATATGGCCCGCGGCCTGCTCTTCCGCGCCCCCGGCGGCGCTTTGAGCCGCCGGTTCAGGCTCGCGCCGGTACTTGTTGACAATGGCGATCAAACGCTCTCGATCAATCGGTTTGGTCAGGTAATCGGCGGCGCCCAGGGCAAAGCCTTTGTTTTTGTCATCCACGATCGTGAGCATAACCACCGGAATAGCGGCCAGGTCGGGGTCGGCTTTGAGGGCAGCCAGCGCGGCCCAACCGTCCAGGCATTTGTCGGGCATCAGCACGTCTAGGGTGATGACATCCGGCCGCTCCAGCCGGGCCAGGCGCAGCCCCTCCTCGGTGGTCGAGGCGGTTTTGACCCGGAAGCCTTCTTTGCCCAGGGTGTTGGCGAGCAAATCGCGCGCCGCCGGGTCGTCGTCAATGACCAGCACCGCGCCTAAAGGATGAGGGATGAAGGCGGAAGGCTGAAGAATTTCCTCTTTCAGCCTTCTGTCTTCATCACCTGCCCCCCGTAGTTCAGGGGGGTTCCGCCTTTCTTTCTCCACCGGCAAGCGCACGATGAAGGTAGACCCCTGGCCAGGGGCGCTCTCTACTTCAATATCCCCGCCCATCATCTGGCAAAAGCGGCGGCTGATGGCCAGCCCCAGCCCGCTGCCGCCATACTTGCGCGTGGTCGAAGCATCGGCCTGGCTGAACGCCTCGAACAGATGCGCCACCTGTTCCGGGGTCATGCCGATGCCGCTGTCGGAAACCCGGAAAATGATAGCAGGGGTGCGGGGGTGCAGGGGTGCGGGGGAGATAATCTCCCCCCTGCCCCGCTGCTCCCTCCGCCCTTCGGCGCACCCGAAGGGGTGTGCTCCCCTGCTCTCGCCAGGAACTTTCTCCACTTCTAGCGTCACTGTCCCGTTCTCCGTAAACTTGGCGGCGTTGCTCAACAGGTTGAGCAAGACCTGCCGCAGCCGGGTCACGTCGGCTTGCATGGTACCGAGGTTGTCGGCGCAGTGGAGCTGCAAGGTATTGTGGTTTTTCTCCACCAGAGGCTGCGCCGTGACCAGCAGGTCGTTAATCAGGCCGGCCACGTCAAAGTTTTCCAGGTAAAGCTCCATCTTCCCGGCCTCAATTTTAGAGAAGTCGAGGATGTCGTTGATGACGGCCAGTAGGTGCGTGCCGGAAGCGTGGATGCGGCCCAATTTGGGCGCCAGGTCGTTATAACCCAACTCCTGGGCGTCTTCCTGGAGCAGTTCGGTGTAGCCGATGATGGCGGTGAGCGGGGTGCGCAGTTCGTGGCTCATGTTAGCCAGAAAGGTGCTCTTGGCCCGGTTGGCCGCTTCGGCGGCATCTTTGGCCTGCTGCAGTTCGCTCTGGGCACGCTTGAGTTCGGTGATGTCGCGCACCACCGTAGATAAATATTCCGGCTCACCGTTTGGCCTAAAGTGAACAATGCCCACCTGCGAGACCGGTATCTCTCGCCCCTCCCGCCCCAGGATAATGCTCTCGCCCGCCCAGACGCCGCCGTGGCTAATGGCATACGGCAGGTCTTCGGTCATGATTCTGGCGGCAATGTGGGGGGGATAGGCCGAGGCAAAGTTGATTTGGCTCAGGTCATCCTGCTCGCCCAGGCCCAGGGCCTGGCGTCCGGCCCGATTGAGATAAACGGCCTGGCCTTGTAAATCGGCGATAGCCACCAGGTCGGGCGTAGCTTCGATGATGGCGATCAGGCGGCGGCTTTCGGCCAGGGCTGCCTGCAGCTCGGTCTCAACCCGCTTCTGCTCCCCGATATCCCGAATGATCGTCGCCAGGTATTCAATATTTCCCCCGGCGTCGCGCAGAGGGAACGACACCTCCGAGACCGGGATCTCGTGGCCGTCTTTATGGCGTAGGGTAATCTCGCCCGACCAGACCTCGCCCCGCAGCATGGCCTGGAACATCTCCTGGGCTTTGGGCAGGGCATGGTCGGGGTAGCAGCTTGCTACATGGCGGGGCTGCCGGTACTCCTCATCGCTCAGGCCGACCATTTGCCGCCCAGCCTGGTTAACATAAACGCTGTTGCCCTGCAAGTCGGCTATGCCGACGTAGTCGGTTGTGGCCTCGATGATGGCGGCCAGGCGGCGGCTTTCGGCCAGGACGGCTTCCAGTTTAGCCGTGCGCTCGGCCACCCGGTCTTCTAATTCCTCATTCAGGCGGCGCAGCGTCTCCTCGGCTTCCTGCTGCGCCGTAATATCGCGGCCAATGCTGACCACCTCTTGCACCGCCCCGCTGTTATCTTTGACCGGGTACATAAACACCTGAAACCAGGCGGAGCGGCCTTCGCTAAAAGTGTAACGGAGCGGCGGAAAGATGGTGGCCTGGCCGGCAAAGGCCCGCTCGATATAAGCCTCGGCGCCCCATACTTTGGTCTGGTTGTCTTCCAAAATGTTGTACTCGGCGGCAAAGGCGGCCATAAACTCCGCCGAAAGGCCAAACATCTCTCGCGTGGCCTGGTTGTAAGAGCGCATGCGGCCATCGGCGGCGTAGATTTGCACCGGCAGCAGCGGCTGGTCAAACACCGCCCGGAAGCGCAGTTCGGCCAGGCGCAGGGCATCTTCAATCTGGCGGCGCTCGGTCACGTCGCGCACGTTGCTGATGATGTTGCCGTTGGGCAAAGCGCGGCCTTTGCCTTCGATGACCCGCCAGGAGCCGTCCTTGTGCCGCACCCGGATTTCGGTAGAGCCAACCTCGCCTGGGTTTGTCATCAGCCGGACAATGCTGGCCTGAGCCGCCGGCAGATCATCGGGATGGATCAAGGGCAGGAACGGCTGCCCAACCAGTTCCTCCGCGCTCCAGCCCCAGATGCGCTCATAAGAGGGGCTGACATAGACAAAGGCGCCGGCCGGGTCAGTTACGGCAATGCCGTCAGAGGCATTTTCGATGAGCGAGCGGAAGTACTCTTCGCTGGCCCGCAGGGCCATTTCGGCTTCTTTCTGCAGAAGAGATTCGGACTTGGCTTTTTCAAGCGCCAGTTGCCGGCGTTGGGCGCGCTCGGCGGCCAGGGCTGTGCCCAGCATCGAAATAAGCTCGGCAAAGAGCAGACCAATCATGGCTATCGCGCCAGCGTTGACCCCAAAGTTGTACCAATTGTGGGGGGAGGGGGTAAACAGCTCTGAAATCAGCATGAGAGCGATATAGTAAATCGTCAGC
>CAZDMM010000752.1:0-4038 GCA_964505845.1 uncultured Caldilineaceae bacterium | reverse complement strand
CATCACCCATACCGGCGAAACCTTTGACCGCGAGGTAGCCATCTTTTTGCCTGCTGCCAATGGTCAGCAGCTTATGGTGCAGGGCGCCAGCCGCGGCTTTAATCTCACCAAGGACAAGTTTGCCGTCGCCACCTGGGCCTTTCAACATGGGCAGTTGGCCGGCCGCGGCACCGATACCCTGCCGGCCGCCGATGCCCGCTATCTACCCCTGAAAACCGCGCGCGGTGTGGTGGGAGTCCTGGCCATTAAGCTGGCCCGCAGCGGCCAGGTTTCTACCCCGGAACAGCGCCGCCTGATGGAGACCTTTGCCAGTCAAACCGCTCTGGCCATCGAGCGGGCCCAGTTGGCTGCACAGGCCCGCCAGGCCCAACTGGTGCGAGAAACAGAAAAGTTACAGGCGGCCCTGTTCGATTCTCTCTCCCACGATTTGCGCACTCCCCTGGCTTCCATTACCGGCTCGCTCAGCAGCTTGCTGGATGTGGAAGCGCAGCTCGACCTGGAAACCCGCCGTGATCTGCTCAAAACCGCTTATGAAGAAGCCGACCGGCTCAACCGGCTGGTCGGCAATTTGCTGGATATGACCCGCGTCCAGGCCGGGGCGCTCAAGCTGGCCCCCCAGCCCTGCGACCTGCAAGACCTCATCGGCGTGGCGCTGCAGCAGTTTAACCTGGCCCTGCGCCAGCGCCCGGTCAACGTGGAACTGCCACCCGACCTGCCCCTGGTTCCCCTGGACTTTGTGTTGATGACCCAGGTTTTGGTGAACCTGCTCGACAATGCCCTCAAGTATTCGCCGCCAGATTCGCCGCTTGAAATTAAGGTAGAGGCGCGGGACCGGGAAATCCAACTCCAGATTGCGGATAGCGGGCCGGGCATTCCCCCGGCCGACCTGCTCCACGTGTTTGACAAGTTTTATCGCGGCCAGCAGGTGGGCCGTATTCGCGGCGCCGGCCTGGGGCTGGCCATCAGCAAAGGGATTGTAGAAGCGCACGGCGGCCAGATTCGCCTGGACAACCGGCCCGGCGGCGGGACGGTAGCGACGATTACTTTGCCAAGCGCAGTTTGACCAGCGGTGAAAATCCCTCACCCCGTCGCTGGCGCGACACCCCTCTCCCAATGGGAGAGGGGACGGGGGTGAGGGCTATTTTCCGAGGAGCAAGATGACTGAAAGAGTCCGGGTATTGGTCGTAGATGACGAGCGGGCGATTCGCCGCTTTTTGCACGCCTCGCTCACCGCCAACGGCCACACCGTTTTTGAAGCCGAGAACGGCCAGGCAGCCTTGAACGCCGTCATCGCCGTGCGGCCAGACCTCATCATCCTGGATTTGAATCTGCCCGACATCAGCGGGGTGGAAGTTACCCGGCGGCTGCGGGAGTGGACCCAAACGCCCATCATCATCCTCTCGGTGCGAGAGCACGAAAACGATAAAATCACGGCTCTGGATGCCGGGGCGGATGATTACCTGACCAAGCCCTTCAGCGTGGGTGAATTAATGGCCCGGCTGCGGGTGGCCCTGCGCCACACCGCTCCGGCCCCCGAAAACCCAATTTTTACCAGCGGCGAGTTGAAGGTTGACCTGGCCCGGCGGGTGGTCAGCGTGGCCGGGCAAGAAGTCCAACTCACCCCCACCGAATACGATCTGATCAAATTGCTGGTGACTCACGCCGGCAAAGTTTTAACTCACCACCAACTCTTGCGCCAGGTGTGGGGCGTGGGCTATGATGAGGAAACGCACCTGCTGCGGGTTAACATCAGCAACTTGCGCCGCAAAATAGAAGCCGACCCCACCCGCCCGGTCTATATCCTCACCGAGCCGGGTGTAGGCTATCGCCTCAAAACCGAGGCTTAAATAAAAATATCTCCTTAATCTTGACACTTTCTTGACCCCTGCCCCCTTTTTCTTGATGCCTGATTGACCTGTTTCGCGCTATATTTAAAAGGTCAAACCCACATCAAGGAAAGGGATACAGCATGACCACTATTGAAGAAAAGGGTGCGCCCGTTTTTCACCAGAGTACCGATGACGCGCCGCCCCGCACCTGGCGCAGTTGGCTGATTGGCCGCCCCCTGGCCACCGCCGATGCACCCCATCAAACTATCGGCAAAGCGGTCGGCCTGGCCGTGTTTGCCTCCGATGCCCTCTCATCCACCGCCTATGCTACCCAGGAAATCCTGGTAATTCTGGCCCTGGCCGGCGCGGCCGCCTTTGGCTATGCTTTTCCCATCTCCATAGCTATTGTGGCCTTGCTGGCGATGGTGACCATCTCCTATGAGCAAACCATCCACGCTTACCCTGGCGGCGGCGGGGCTTACATTGTAGCCCGCGACAACCTGGGCGAGCTGCCGGCGCAGATAGCCGGCGCGGCTCTGCTCACCGATTACATCCTGACCGTCGCCGTTTCAGTGTCTTCGGGGGTGGCGCAACTGGTCTCGGCCTATCCCCTGCTCCTGGATTACCGGGTTCACATCGCCGTAGCTATGGTGCTGTTCATCATGCTCATCAATTTGCGCGGGGTTAAAGAATCGGGCATCACCTTTGCTATCCCCACCTACTTTTTTGTGGTGATGATGTTTTTGACCATGGGGGTCGGCTTTTTCCGCTACCTGAGCGGAACGCTGGCCCTGGTGGCCGACCCGCCCCCCCTCGAATTGATCCATTCGGCCCAGGCTGTGTCAGTATTCCTGATTCTGCGGGCCTTTGCCAACGGCACCACCGCCCTCACCGGCGTCGAAGCCATCTCTAACGGCATTACCGCCTTCAAAGAGCCGCGCAGCCACAATGCCGGCGTCACCTTAATCTGGATGTCGGCCATCCTGGGTTCGCTGTTTTTGGGGATCACTTACCTGGCCGGCCAGATTCATGTGGTGCCTTCTGAAACCGAAACGGTGATCTCTCAGCTTACCCGCACCATTTTTGAAGGGCGCGGCCCCCTGTACCTGGCCGCCATTGCCGGCACCACCGTCATACTGATTATGGCGGCCAACACCGCCTTTGCCGACTTTCCTCGCCTGAGCGCCTTGCAGGCCAACGATGGTTTTTTGCCGCGCCAATTGACTTACCGGGGCAGCCGGCTGGTCTACTCGCGGGGGATCATCACCCTGGCCCTGATTGCCTCGCTCCTGATCATCGTCTTCCGGGCCAGCGTCACCAGCCTGATTCCGCTGTATGCCATTGGGGTATTTCTGTCATTCACCCTTTCTCAATCGGGCATGGCGCACCGCTGGTGGAAGGTGGGACGCCTGGCTCCGGGGCAGGAAGTCAAGGAAACCGGCTCAACCCTGCGCTACGAACCGGGCTGGAAGCTAAAGATGGTGATCAATGGGCTGGGCGCAGTTTGCACGGCGGTGGTCGCGGTGATCTTTGCCGTGACCAAATTCGCCGATGGGGCCTGGACCATTATCATCCTGATCCCGGTGCTGGTGCTCATTTTCTTTGCCATTCACCAGCACTATCGCGGCCTGGCCCGGCAGCTCTCACTAGATAATTACGGCCCACCGGCCCGCACCCGGCGGCATCGGGTCATCGTGCTGGTCAGCGGGGTGCATCGCGGCACCTTAGAGGCACTGAATTATGGCCGCCTGCTCTCCGACGACGTCACCGCCGTCCACGTTTCACTCGACGAGGCAGAGTCGGCCAGGGTACGTAACAAGTGGGAAGTGTGGGGCAACGGCATCCGCCTGGTCATCCTAGACTCACCCTACCGCCTGCTCCTGGAACCCATCCTGGCCTATATTGAAAGCGTTTTAGCCCGCCGCCAGCCCAATGAGATTATTACCATCGTGGTGCCCCAATTTGTGCCCAAACATTGGTGGCATAATCTCCTTCATACTCAAACGGCTTTGCTGTTACGCCTGGCGCTGCTGTTCCAACGGGGGGTGGTGGTGACGGATGTACCTTATCAAGTTGAATAACAGAAATAATGCCCTCATTGACCGCCTGAAAGGCTAGCTCCTGGGGAGAAACCCGTTTTCTTGAAGAAAACGGGTTTCTGACCTACACGCCTAAAATTTGGGATGTACCCGATTCTTAACACATCCTT
>CAZDMM010000751.1:0-4045 GCA_964505845.1 uncultured Caldilineaceae bacterium | reverse complement strand
AGGTCAAGCCGCTGTACACCCAGGCCGACACCCAAAACCTGGAACATCTGGGCTACACCGCCGGGATTCCGCCTTTTTTGCGCGGGCCTTACCCCACCATGTACGTTACCCGCCCCTGGACGGTGCGCCAATACGCCGGTTTTTCCACCGCCGAGGAGAGCAACGCCTTTTACCGCCGCAACCTGGCCGCCGGACAAAAAGGGCTGTCCATTGCCTTTGACCTGGCCACCCATCGCGGCTACGATTCCGACCACCCCCGCGTGGTCGGCGACGTGGGCAAAGCCGGCGTGGCTATTGACTCCATCCTGGATATGAAAATTCTGTTTGACGGCATCCCGCTCGACCAGATGTCGGTCTCGATGACCATGAACGGAGCGGTGCTGCCGGTCATGGCCTTCTACATTCTGGCGGCGGAGGAGCAGGGAGTCAAACAGAGCCAGTTGACCGGCACCATCCAAAACGACATTCTCAAAGAGTATATGGTGCGTAACACCTACATCTACCCGCCCGAACCCTCGATGCGTATTATCGGCGATATTTTTGCTTTTACCGCCCAGAACATGCCCAAATTCAACAGCATCAGCATCTCCGGCTATCATATGCAAGAAGCCGGGGCCACCGCCGATTTGGAATTGGGCTACACCCTGGCCGACGGCCTGGAATATGTACGCACCGGCTTAAAAGCGGGCATGGATATTGATACCTTTGCCCCGCGTCTCTCCTTCTTTTGGGCCATTGGCATGAATTACTTTATGGAAGTGGCAAAAATGCGGGCGGGCCGGCTGTTGTGGGCCAAAATCATCAAGCAGTTCAACCCCAAAAACCCCACCTCGATGGCTTTGCGCACCCACTCTCAAACCTCCGGCTGGAGCCTCACCGAGCAGGACCCCTTCAATAACGTGGCCCGCACCTGCATCGAGGCGATGGCGGCGGCCCTGGGGCACACCCAATCGCTGCATACCAACTCGCTGGATGAGGCCATTGCCCTGCCCACCGATTTCTCGGCCCGGATTGCCCGCAATACCCAGCTTTACCTGCAAGACGAAACCGGCATTTGCCGGGTGGTTGACCCCTGGGGCGGTTCCTATTACCTGGAATCGCTCACGGCGGCCCTGGTGGAGCGAGCCTGGAGCCACATCCAGGAGGTCGAGGGGCTGGGCGGGATGGCCAAAGCTTTGGAGACCGGCCTGCCCAAGATGCGCATCGAGGAAGCCTCGGCCCGCCGCCAGGCCCAGATTGACTCCGGCAAAGAAACCATCGTGGGCGTCAACCGCTATCGCCTGGACAAAGAAGAGCCGATTGAAATTTTGGAGGTGGACAACACCGCCGTGCGCCAGGCCCAGATTGAACGGCTGGCCAAACTGCGGGCTGAGCGAGACGACGCCAAAGTGCAGGCGGCGCTGAACGGTTTGACCCAGGCCGCCGAAACAGGCGAGGGCAATTTGTTGGCCCTGGCCCTGGAAGCGGCCCGCGCCCGCGCCAGCCTGGGCGAGATTTCTCACGCCCTGGAAAAGGTCTATGGCCGCCACAAGGCCGTCATCCGCTCCATTACCGGGGTGTACAGCAGCGAGTTTGGCGAAGAAGAGGAGATTGCCACCGTCAGAAAAATGGCCGATGAGTTTGAGCTAATGGAAGGACGCCGTCCCCGCATTTTGGTAGCCAAGATAGGCCAGGATGGTCACGATCGCGGGGCCAAGGTCATCGCCACAGCCTTTGCCGATATGGGCTTTGATGTGGACATCGGCCCGTTGTTCCAAACCCCGGCCGAAACGGCCCGCCAGGCCGTGGAAAATGATGTGCATGTGGTCGGCCTCAGTTCTCTGGCCGCCGGCCACAAAACCTTGCTGCCGCAACTGGTGGAAGAATTAGCCAAACTTGGCCGCGCGGATATCATGGTCGTCGTGGGCGGGGTCATTCCGGCCCAAGATTATGAATACTTGAGGGAGCACGGAGCGACGGCCATCTTTGGGCCGGGAACGGTGATTCCGGTGGCGGCCCAAAAGGTTTTGGCCGAGTTGAACCGTCGCTTTGAGTATGCCTGAGGAAACGCGCCAACCTGAATGGACTCCGCCGGAAGCCGGCAGCGAATTTGCCAGCCGTATCATCAAAGGGGTTAAAGGCGGACACGATGGGCTGCCCGGACAGGCAAGCCGGGAAGGAGTTTGGCCCCAACCTGGCCGGCCGGTGGTTCGCCGCCAGTTGAGCGTGGACGACTACGTACAAGGCGTGCTGGCCGGCGACCGCACCATTCTGGGGCGAGCGATTACTCTGGTTGAAAGCAACGCGCCGGCCCACCTGGAAACGGCCCAGGAGGTGGTCAAGCAACTGCTGCCTCACACCGGCCACTCTATCCGGGTGGGGATTACCGGCGTGCCCGGCGTGGGCAAGAGCACCTTTATCGAGGTGCTGGGCTGCTACCTGTGCGAGCAGGGCCACCGTGTGGCGGTGCTGGCGGTTGACCCCAGCAGCAGCGTGACGCGGGGCAGCATCTTGGGCGATAAGACCCGCATGGAGAAGCTGTCACGCCACCCCAACTCCTTTATCCGGCCTTCGCCCACCGGGGGAACGCTGGGCGGCGTGACCCGCAAAAGTCGCGAGACCATGTGGGTGTGCGAGGCCAGCGGTTTTGACGTTATCCTGGTCGAAACGGTCGGGGTGGGCCAGAGCGAGGTGACGGTGCGCTCCATGGTGGATTTCTTTTTGCTGCTGATGCTGACCGGAGCCGGCGACGAGTTGCAGGGCATCAAAAAAGGGGTCATCGAGCTGGCCGACGCCCTGCTCATCACCAAAGCCGATGGCGACAACAAAATCCGCGCCCAGGCCGCCCGCGCCGAGTATGCCCGGACGCTGCGCTTCCTGTCGCCGGTGACGGAAGGCTGGCGGCCCCAGGCGTACCTCAGTTCCGCCGTCACCGGCGAGGGCATCGCCGAGATGTGGTCGGTGATTGAGGCTTTTCGCCAGGTGACCACCGCCTCCGGCGTTTTTACTGCCCGGCGGCAAACCCAAATTTTGGATTGGATGCGCACCATGGTAGAAGAGCATTTACGTTTGCGCTTTTACAATCATCCGGGCGTGCAGCGCATCCTGCCGGAGATTGAGCAGGCGGTCAAAGCCCGCACCATGCTGCCCACCGCCGCCGTGCAGATGTTGTTAAAGGAGTTTGAAGGGGGTAGGGAGTAGGGAGTAAGGAGTAAGGAGTAGGGGGACAGTACAAGCCTGCGGTAGGCTACCGATAATAAAAATTAAGTGGAAGATTGGTTTTGGTTCATGATGGATTTCAAGGAGGTAACATATCACCACCGTAGCCCGACGCTGAAGCATCGGGCACGCAAGCGAGGGCAAAGGACGCTGAAGCGCCCTCAAAAAGCCAATGTTAGCCCAACTGGGCTTCGCTCTTTCAGCACGACGGCTTTAGTGCTCCTGACCAGAGATCCTTGAAACACATATTGAGCCTTGGTTTTAATCTCCAATTACCAATCTCCAATTACCAATCTCTATTTTTTCGGAGGATTCATGGCAACCAAATTAAATCATATTGCGATTGTGGTTGAGGATATAGAGAAAGCCTTGCAAGTTTACCAGGATGCCATCGGGCTGCCCCTGTCGGCCATTCACGAAGAACCGGCTGAGGCGGTCAAGGTGGCCTACTTCCCCACCGAAACCGGCGAAGTGGAACTGATCCAGCCGACCACCGCCGACTCCGGGGTGGCCAAGTATTTGACGAAAAAGGGCGAAGGGATGCATCATGTCTGCTTGGAAGTGGACAACATCGAGGAGACCACTCGCACGATGGCCGCCAAGGGCATGGAAGTGCTGGGTGAAGTCCGCACCAACAAGCGCGGCGACCGCTACATCTTCATCCATCCCAAATCGGCGCACGGGGTGCTGATTGAGTTGTATGAGCCGGCGGGGCGCAACAGCTAAGATGAGATTGGAGATTAGAGATTATAAGCCTGAATCTCTAATCTCCAATCTCCCTAAAAGACCAACTTGTACAATTTCTTTAGCTTTTTCAAACGCCTGGGCCGCTTTTGGCACAAGCCGG
>CAZDMM010000750.1:0-4055 GCA_964505845.1 uncultured Caldilineaceae bacterium | reverse complement strand
GGTCTGCAACGTGACTACGGTATTAGCCGCTTTGTCATTGACTGACAAGGAACCAGAAAACGGGATGTCAATGGTCTGGCCATAGGCGGCCACCTCATTTTCAAAATCCCGGTTGACCAGCCGGGCCAACACGGTATTGCCCTTGAGATAGCCCAGGGCTTCGGCGGCCACAATCGTGGCAATGTTGACCGAAAGCTCGGTCGTGGTAATGTTCGCCATAATCTCCTCACGTCATAAAACAGCACTAAACTCCTAACGCTTTTTACGTGTGCGACACGAGGAGTAGGTTTTAAAATTGTCAGGTGACGAAGTGTCACTTGACACTTAATCATAATCGAACTTTTGTTCTGAGTCAAGTAAAATCCGACAGGCGCTTGCCCTTTGCCGCCTTGCGAATCTCCTCCGGCGTCATCATGCTAAGATCGAGTTTTTGGGGGGTAGTCGCCTTTTTTGGCGGCGGCACACCTGGCCCCTCTTTGGGTTTAAGGAAGGCCAAAAGCGCCGCCGCATCCGCCTCCATCTCCTCTGCCGTTTCACCCTTGAGCCGGTCTACCAGGTCAACCGGAATCCCCTTGCGACTGGCTACCTCCAGGCGTAACCGGGCCAGCTTTTCGGCCTTTAACTCATTCTCGCGCTGCTGGGCTAACTCCTGCCATTTGCCCTGTTCGGTGGCTAATTTTTCCGCTGCCTTTTTTTGCTCGGCCTCAAATTTGGCGATCTGCGCGGTCAAAGTTTTTACCTGGTCATTAACCTCTTTAAACCGCTCGTAAGGGACAGGGCCGGGAGTGGTGGAATCCCCACCGCTGTTATTCGGCGGCGCGGTCGGTGGTTGCGCCGGTTGATTGTTGTTGGTTGTTTCCTCTGCCATTAGTCATTCCTTCGTTTTTAACGGGCAACGACCCGGATTTCATATCCTGCTCCATTTTGTCCAGTCTGAGTTGCGTTTCCCGATCCAGCGGCAGTATCGGCCGCTCATTATCAAATTCTAGCTCCTCATCATCCAGAACCGCTATCTCCCGCAGGCCCATCCCCGCCCCGGCCCGGCCTGCCAACCGCAGCGCCTCGGCCAGGCCATAGTCATAATTTGGCCGACAGCGTTTAATTTTGAGCACCAATTCCATCAACTGTAGTTCCAGCGTGGCTGTGGCAATCTGTGTTTTTTGTTTGAGCTCGTCAAACGCCAATTCAGGCAGCGCCCCTGTCACCTGGTCGCGCACCTCCCTGATAAAATCCAGCACGCCGGGAATGTCAATCCCGGCTACCATCGGGGTTGCCTTTGCTTCGCCCGGCAAAAACCAGACGTTGTCGCCCGATTTCACCAGGTTGCTCGCTTCCGCCCCGCTAATGGCCCACTGCGGCTCGGCGTGTTTTTTGATGATGTCGGCCAGGTACGAGGCCAGTTCGTTGACCTCGTTCAGTAAATCAATCGCCTTCTGGTAGGTAGATTCGCCCAATTCCTCGCCGGTTTTGATGTGGCAAACTTCCACATACGGTACAAAACCCAATTCGTTGGCATATTCCGCCTCCCGCTCGTCAAACCCGTAGGGCTGGCCGTTGGCAAATGTGCGCACCGATTCGGCATCAATGACTTCGGCATACTCATATTTTTCGCCCGCGCTGTCCAGGCGCATCTCCACCCAGATGGATAGCAGCGGCGTATCATCATATTGGCCGTTTGCCCCCAATAGCAGGCAACACGGATTGACCGGGCTAATCATCACCCGCCGCGCTTCTCTCAGGTCGGTAATTTTGAGGTTGGAAACGCCATACATCGCGCCATAGTGGATATAGAGCACCCCTTCGGTTGCCCAGGCCGACCAATCGAATACGGTATCTATGGCTGTCTGCCACGTTTTGGCCTGGGGTTCGTCGGGTGGCAGCGTCCAGCCGCCCGGAATAATCCCGGCATCCACGTCCACCGCTCGCGCCAGCGGCAAATAGAGCGGCTTGATGCCCTTGTAGAGACGCGGCCCCAGCCAACCCAACTGCTGCCGCACGTTTTTATACACGGAACCGTCGTAATACGATTTCCGCCTGAGCAGTTCCCGCTGCCGGCTCATAAAACGCATTTGATAGGCTTTGAACTCCGGCAGGTTGAAAATAGAATCAGTCGCCATAATCCACCTCGGCTAATAGTTGATCAATCTCGGCGGCGCTACGGGCGGGGACGGGTAGGCCCGGCCCGGCGTTGGCGCTTTGCGTGCCGGAGGCAGGGGCATAAAAATCTACCTGGGCCGATTTGAGCCTCTTTGTTTTCCAGTGTACCATCAACCCGTAGCGGGTATCATCATAGGCGTCATCTCCGCCCTGCCCGTTTTCATCCACATCCACCTTCAGTACATCCTCTGGCCGACTGGGATCGTGCTCCAACGCCGGGATGCACTCAATCAGCCGGGGGCAGATACTGAAGATATACCAACGTGGAGCAATCCCTTGCTCCACATCACCCAGGCGGTCTAGCATCTCCGCTACCCCATTGATCCGGTTGGTGTTGGCCGGTTTGAGTGCAATTCCCTCGGCCCGGTATTTCTCGGCGATAGTCGGCCCGTCCTCCTCATCCTGCCGTTTGGCAAAACAATCTAGCCCAGCATACCAGAATCGGGGAGAGCGTCCCCATTCTCGGCATAGCTCGTGCAGCGCCGCCGCGTGCCGTTTGATCGGCCACCGCCGTGCCCAGTGCTCGCCAACGGTGTAGATAATGCCCTCGTTCATCGTGTGCAAGTGGGCGCTGGTCGGGTGATTGTGACCATAATCCAGGCTACCCCACACCGGCCACTCCCTCGGTATCTGCTTAAACGGCCACCGTTCCGGGGGCAGCACGTGGACATCATGGCGGAAATTGGTAAAAAACTGCCCTGCTACAATGTCCCAATCCCCATAGCGATAGGCCCGCAGCCGCCAACCAATGTTTTGCTCCAGCGTGCGCCGGTAGTCGGGATTGATAAAGCGATTATCCTCCACCGTTGCAAAAATAAAGCGGGTTTCCCGCTCCTGCCGCTGGCGGTACGGGATGATGTAGGTGGCCTTGAACCAGGCGTGGCCGACTCCCCCTGGATTCGTCGTCTCATAGAGACGCGGCCGCCAGCCCTGTAGCGAGGTGCGGATCGAGTCCCGTACCGCCTGGCGCTTGGTCAGTGTTAGTGCCGTTGCCTCCTCAATCGCCGCCCCGTCGTACTGGATGCCCAGGTAAGCATCTACATCCGATTCATTGTTGAAATGCCCAATCAGAATCCGTGAGCCGTTGGGGAAATAGACCACCCCCTCCGAGCGGTTATACTGGTGCGGCAGCGGCCCCAGTACCGCCCGCCGTAAATCCTCAAACTGCTCTCGCGCCTGCTTGCCGATTTTACGCAGGTACAAATATTTCAATCCGGGCACGCGCTGGCAATCGTCCAGCGCAATTTGTGCCATCACCGCATGAGATTTGCCCGGCCCTCGCGCCCCGCCAAAACCAACTTGCGTGGGGCCATTTTCCCGATCACACTCGCGGGCGGCGGCGTGAAAACGCAGTTGCTTCGGCTGGGCCACATATCCGCCCCGCCGAAAATTAACGAGTTGATCCGCCGGAGAAAGCGCCGCCCGCGCCTCCGCCAGATATAGCTCAAGAATCTGACTTAGATTCTTGTCCCGCACGCTGCGCGCCGGGCGTAGAATCGCCGTCTGCATCGCGGTCGCTACCGTAAGCATTTCTCAGCGCCCTTTCAAAATTACTGTCTACCGGCACATCCATCTCCACCGGCGCGCCCAATCGTGCCTGCTCGTAAAACAGCCGCCGGGATGCTACTCCCGACGATCCCGTTTCATTGAGCGCCGCCTGGATGGTGGCCCGGTCAACGTCGCCAATATGCCGCTCAAAAATCGCCTGGCGCAGCCGGTCAATGCCACTTTCCCTAAACCACGCCTGCTTTTGCCACTGGTAAAATACCTGCTCTGATTTCAGGTTCAGCAGCGCCGCCAACTCCCGGCCTGTCGGCGGCTGCCGATGCGCTTTGGGAGCATTAAACCAGGCGGCATACGCCGCCCGTTTCCAGGATAGGCCCGCTGCCCGCAGGTCT
>CAZDMM010000749.1:0-4058 GCA_964505845.1 uncultured Caldilineaceae bacterium | reverse complement strand
TGTCCAAACTCAGTTTGGACACCCAAGTGCATGGCGAAACTAAGTTTCGCCACAAGAGAAACGGCCCTTAGCCGTTGGCTCGCAGCGCCCGCAGTGCAGCCCAGGCGCGTTGTTGGGCATCCAAAATGTGTTCCCGGAGATTCGCTTCGGCCTGATTCAGGTCCTTGTTTCGAATCGCATCCAACACGCACTGGTGCAGTTCCTTGGGCTGATCGGGATAATTGTAATGGGTCTTGCTGGTCAAGCCGATCAACATCCAGGTCTGCCAGCGCATGCTGTTCCAGGCGGAATATAAGCGGCTGTGGTCGGCCAGGCGACAAATAAACTCATGAAACGATAGATCGAGGGCGATGACGTTTTCCAAATTCTGCTGCTGGAGCACCGCTTCGCCCAGGTTGTCTACGGTTTGCTGCATAGCAGCAATATCTTGCGGGGTGATTCGGCCAATGGCCCGCTGCAACGCCCCAATCTCTAGCAACACCCGCAGGCTATAAATTTCTTCAATATCTTTATCCGTAAAGTCAATGACAAAATAGCCCCGCCGGGGGATGCTGACCACAATGCCTTCCCGCTCCAGGGCCGAGAGCGCCTCACGCACCGGGGCGCGGCTCACGCTAAGCTGGTCGGCGATGGCAGTTTCAACCAGCCGGTCGCCGGGTTTAAAGAGACCGTTCAAAATGGCTGTACGCACTTGTTTTTCGATATGATCCCGCAGATTCAGGATATCGAGGGGTTGTAGTTGAGATATTTCTGAAGACATCTTTTCACTTTTCTTTCCTAACGGTCGATTGTCGACAATATACGTAAAACCATTATAACATCGTTCTCTTTTATGTCAAAGAAAACGGATTTCAGAGCTTGCTTTTGGAAAGGCTAAAGCAGGCTTTGGACCCAAAATTTCAGTCATTTGGGACACACCCAGGAATTTTAGCGGTTTTGGCGCTGCCAGGTAATCGAATCGGTATCGGCGATGTGGGCAATGTACCCACCGGGATTGATGGGCATGCGCACCCGCCGGCTGATAATCAGGCCGTTGACCGGCGCAGTACAAGTTTCTCGCACCTCGCTGGTCAGCGGGTCTATCACCCGCCCGATAGGCTGGCCCCGCTTCACTTCCAGACCTAAGCTAATCCCTGGCTCTTGCAGGTAAAACCCCCCTTCCAGCGAGCGATAGACCACGTAATTGTCCACCATAATCTGCTGCGGGGGCAAAACCAACTCGCCCTCGATCATACCCAGGTACTTCAAAATGTTCAGCAGGCACTCCACGCCCTGGTCAATGGTGTCGTCAATGGCGCAAGCTCCGCCGGCCTCCACCACCAGCGGCACAATCCCGTTCAAAGCGCATTGGCCGGAGAGCATGGCCGGGTTAATTGGCTGCTGCCGCCACCAAATTACCGGCGAGCCAAAGGCGATAGCCAAAGCCCTGATTTTTTCATTCATCTCCGCCATCGCCGCTGTACTCAACTCCGTCCCGGCGCTGCTGCTGTCTCCGCCGATCCCGTCGGCAATGCCCCCTCCGATAGCCGCCGTATCCAGCGGAAACGCATGCGGAAAAGCGACCGGCAGCTCATCGCACGCCCCTGTGCCATCGTGCATGTCAACAATATAATCACACTGTTTGATGACCTCGTTCCACAGCACGTAAGCCATCTGCTCAGTCAGCCAGCCGTTGATCCGCTTGCCCGGCCAAACCCGGTTCAAATCTAACACATCGGCCGGGTTGACCCGCATGCCGGAACTCTCGACCGTGCCGCCAAACTCCACCGAAAAGGGATTGGCCAGGGGCAGGCACAACACCGTCCCCCGCAGCGCCCGCGGCTCAACCCGCCGCATGGCCCGCCGAATGATCTCCGCCCCCATCGGCTCCCAGCCGTGCTGGGTGGATTCCAGGCACAATTTGGGGCCATCTCCCGCGCCGTTGAGCACCTGATAGGGGATACGCACCTCCGTGCCGGCGGCCAACTGCCCTACCGTCAAATAGCCAAAGGCACGCTCGCCTGGTTTTACGCTGGCGGAACCGACTCTGATTGTTTCAGGCATTATTTCATCTTACCTTTCGTTTAGATTTGAATAGTTCACCCTACAACCCCTCCCAACCGGCCCGAAGCCAGGCCAGGTAGGCTGACAGGCCGGCCGCCAGGTTGAACTGGGGCCTGTAGCCTGCATCGTGCTGCAATTTGGATAAATCGAGCGGGGCGCGTTCCTGGTGGGGCAGGATGGCGAAATCGGCCTCCTCCGCGCAGGCGGTTTCGCTCCACTCAAAGCCGGGACACAAGCGGCGCAGAAGATCCAGGGCATCGCGGCCGGTGACAGGTTGGTCCGTAGCGACATTGTAAACCGGCCACTGGAGCGGCTCGGCCAGCAGCAGGTGGGCAAAAGCGGCGCTCACATCGTCAATGTAGCAAAAGTCACGCAGGCGGTCGGCTCCAAAAACGCGGATACGCTCACCCGCCAACGCTCGATGGGCCAGGTCATATATCAACGACATATTCTCGCGGGAATGGGAAGCCCGCTCCATCGGCCCATAGGCCGACCCCAGCCGCCCGACCACCACCGAAAGATCGTGCAGTTGGCTATAGCGCCGGCACAACTGCTCGCTGGCAAATTTGCACAGGGTGTAAAGGTTGGCGGTGGTCAATGGTTCATCTTCGGTCAGCCGCCGCCGGGGGTTGGCCGGCGCGCCGTACAAGCCGGTCGAGCTGATAAAGACAAAACGCTTGACCCCCACCACCCGCGCCGCTTCCAGAGCATTGAGGCTGCCCAGCAAATTGACCTCCACAATCGTAGCGCTTTGCTCTCGCTCCACCGCCGCCGAGGGGGTCATGGCTGCGCCATGCACCAGCCGGTCAACCTTATATTGGCGGGCCAGGGCGATGAGTCCGGCCCGATCCCGCACATCACCCTCAATCCAAACAATGCGCGCTGCATCCGCGGCCAAAAAACGCTGCGTCGGGGGGTCGGGCGGCCGGCGGGCCAGAGCGATCACGCGCAGCCCTTGTTGAGCCAGGCAGCGCACCAGGTTGATCCCCACAAAGCCAAGCGCTCCCGTCACCAAAACCGTCACGCCAGGCCAGCCTTTTTCAGTTCTTCTTTGTGGGTCACGTAGCCGCTCACCGGGGGGGTCTCCCGGCTGCTGGCAAAGTGGAGGCTGCGCACCAGGCCATCTTCCCGCGTGGCTTCAACCAGCCGGGCCAGTTCGGCAATGGCGTCGGGGTGGTCGTCTACCCGCAGGTCAAGATAGGGCGCATCTTCCAAATAGACCACGTACAGCGCCGCTGACTGCTGCCCCCGCTTATCCCCGCCGGCGGCGTGGCCGGCCTGCAGGGCCAGGGTCAGGCGCTCCGGCAGGGCCAGGTCAGCCTGGCGCTCAAAAGTTTCGACCATCGCCTGCACCGTTTCGGCCCCGACCAGCATGTTGCCGGCGGCCACGCACTGCTCCCCTTCCAGGTGACCGCTCCAGGCGACGGTTTCGCTGCCGGTGAAGCCCATCCCATTGCCATGAAAGTCCACCAGGCCCACCTGCCGCCACTCCCGGCCGGGGTCAAGGGCCAGAATTTGCCGCAGCGCCTCCGGCCCGGAGCAGCCGCTTGCTTGCATCAGCTTAAGGGTATCGTAGCCCAGGTAGGGTTGGGCGTAAGCCTGCACCGCCAGCGCGGCCACTTGGGGCCGCACGTAAATCACGCGAGAGCCAACCGCCCAATAGCGGGTGGCTACGGCTACCCCCAGCATGCCGGTGCGCGGGTCGCGGCCCGTAATCGAAAAGGTCATGTCTCTAGCCTCCCTCGAATACCGGAGTCTTCAAACGGCCCTCGGCGCAGCGCCGCTTCACGGGGCAGGCGTGGCTTGGCTCCGTAGGGCGTATACGTTTTCAGTAGGTCAAAATAACGCCAGACCAGCCAGGAGGCGCGGGCCAGAATCCGGCGGCCTTGTTCGGTATCGTGCAAGAAATTGGTCATTAAGGCGATCACGTAAGGGCTTTCCGGCAAAAAGACAATCCCGGCATCCGATACGCCGCCATTCAGCCCGCCGGTTTTGTGGGCAATCACCAGCTCTGG
>CAZDMM010000748.1:0-4068 GCA_964505845.1 uncultured Caldilineaceae bacterium | reverse complement strand
CTTCCATTCTTCCAACCTTCCACTCCTCCAACCTTCCATTCTTCCAACCTTCCACTCCTCCAACCTTCCACCTCTACGCTGCCTCCAACTCCGTCCACTGCGTCAGCAGTTCATCCAACTTGGCTTCGGCCAGGTGGTATTCCTGCCCCAATTGCTGCAAACGGGCGACATCCTGGGCGCGGCTGGCCTCTTCTAATTCCTGGGCCAGTTGGGCCAGGCGGCTTTCCGCCGCCGCCACGGCGCTTTCGATTTCGGCAATTTGTTTGGCTTTTTTCTCCTGCGCCCGTTTTTCGGCCTTGCTTTGCTCCCGGCTGGCCTGGCTGCTCGATTTGGCCGTCCGGCCATTAACTGCTTGACTCGCCGCCGCCTGCGCCTCGCGGTGGGCCAGGTAGGCGCTGTAACCCCCCTCCACCACCGTCACCGACTTGGTGGCCGGCTCCAAGGCCCAAGTATGCGTCGCCAGGGCGTCCACAAAATAGCGATCATGCGAGACCAGCAAAATTGTGCCGCTGAACTCATTCAGCACATTTTCCAAATTCTCTTGAGAGGGGATGTCGAGATGGTTGGTCGGCTCATCCAGAATCAAGAAATTAGCGCCGGTCATGGTCAACTTAGCCAGGGCCACCCGGCTGCGCTCCCCGCCCGATAGGGTGTTGATGGTTTTGAAAACGTCATCGCCGGAAAAGAGAAAACGGCCCAAAAAGTTGCGGGCCTCAGCGATGGGCAGATTTTCCACCGACAGAATCTCATCCAGAATGGTGGCCTCCAGCTTGAGGCTGGCCTGCGTTTGGGCAAAATAGGCCGGCTCCACCCCCGCCCCAAAGCGAATAGCCCCGGCTTTGGGGTTGACCTGCCCCAGGATGGTTTTAAGGAAGGTGGTCTTGCCCGCCCCATTCGGCCCCAGCAGGGCCACCCGCTGGCCGCGCCGAATTTCCAAATCGGGGCAGGTGAACAGCGGCTCGCCATCCGGGTAGCCCACCACCAACTCGTGCGTCGCCAGCACCAAATCGCCGGAACGCAGGGTGGTCTGCCAGTTCAGCCGGAGATTTTTATGCTCCACCGGGCGTTCCACCCGCTCCAGCCGTCCCAGGCGAGTGCGCCGGCCTTTGGCTTCGCGGCTGCGCTGCCCGGCCAGGTTGCGCCGGATGAACTCCTCTTCTTTGGCGATGAACTCGCGCTGGGCCTGGTACTCTTTTTGACGCCGCTCCAGGCGCTCCTCGCGCTGCTGCACATAATGGGAAAAGTTGCCGCGAAAGGTTTCAATTTTGCCAAAGGACATCTCCCACACCCGCGTAGCCACCTCATCCAAAAAATAGCGGTCGTGAGAAACTACAACGATCGCCCCCGGCCAGTTTTGCAGATACTTTTCCAGCCACTCCACCGCATCCAAATCCAGGTGGTTGGTCGGCTCATCCAGTAATAACAGGTCGGGCTGTTCCAATAACATGCGGGCCAGATGAGCGCGGCTTTGCTGGCCGCCGCTCAGTTTAGCCAGCAGAGTATCATAATCCTCTCGCTTGAAGCCCAACCCGGTCAAAACCTGGTCAATAGTTTGCTCGTAGGTGTAGCCGCCGGCATGCTCAAATTCGGCTTCGGCCTGGCCGTACCGCTGCAATAGTTCATCGTGACGGGTTTCGTCGGTCTCGTGGGCCAACGCCTGGGCCAGTTCATTCAAGGCCGACTCCTGCTCACGCAGCCTGGCAAAGGCTTCCAGGGCCAATTCTCGCAGCGTGCCGTGTGTGGAAAGCAGCGAAGGATGCTGCTCCAAATAGCCCAACTTCAAGCCGCGGGCCAGGTGAACCGTCCCCGCTGAGGGCGTCTCTCGCCCGGCCAAAATACGCAGCAGGGTCGTTTTGCCCTCCCCATTCGGGCCGACCAGGGCAATCCGGTCGCCGGCATTGGCGCTCAGGGTCAGGCCGTCAAAAACATCATGCGCTCCAAAATGTTTACCGAGGTTGTGAACAGTTAGAACGGTCATAACAAGTCAAATCAAAAAAATCAGGCAGCCAAATCCAGTCTTACTACCGGCACTTTCATAATCTCTATGGGCTGCAATTGGCCTCGGCGGTCTGCCTCAAACACCAATTCCAAAGAACGCGCTACGTTGGCCTGGAAAAAACGATGGCCGTTCGCTTCACACTCACGCACCGGCACATCACGCACCACCAATAAGCGACCTTCATTCCAGTCGCTATAATTGATTGTTTTTTCGACTATTTTACTGCCGCAAATTGAGCAGAGATCTTTTTCGTTTTCCATCTTCTCTGATAACTTCAAACTTGACTTTCATTAGTACTCGATTGTCCCTAATTCTACTCTGCGTTTAACAGAAATGCAACAACTTTAAATCCTGGTAAGGTTTTACGTTTTAGGTTTTACGCTCTATACTATCCCAAATTCATTTGGGAGAACACCTATGCCCTACACCCCCATTCTGGCCACGCTGGCCTACATCATGTCGCCCGATGGCCGGGAAACCTTGCTGATCCATCGCAACGCTCGCCCCGGCGATTTGCACCTGGGCAAGTACAACGGCCTGGGCGGCAAGCTGCACCCCGATGAGGACATCGTCAGCGGTATTAAGCGTGAAATTCGGGAAGAGGCCGGGCTTGAGTGTGAGGAAATGGTGCTGCGCGGCACCATCAGTTGGCCGGGTTTTGGCAAAAACGGCGAGGATTGGTTCGGCTTTATTTTTCGGGTGGACCGCTTTAGCGGCACGCCCCTGGCCGAAAACCCGGAAGGCACGCTCTCCTGGGTTCCGGTAGAAAGAATTATGGAGCTGCCCCTGTGGGAGGGCGACCGCTACTTTTTGCCGCTGGTCTTTGGGGCTGACCCGCGCCAGTTTCACGGCGTCATGCCCTATCACGATGGCAAGCCGCTGAGTTGGAGTTATAGTTTGGTTTGATGAATTGCTTACCTTGCCATGTCATTCCGAAGCCGAAGGCTGAGGAATCCCCCTGGGCTATGATTGATGGGGTAGTCTCCAGGTGTGAGGCTGAAGCCGTCACACTGAGAGCAAAGCTCTTCGAGCTAAATTTCAGCCCGCCAGGGCTTCGCTCTCTCAGGCCGATGGCTTTTAGCCTCGGCCATTTCCGAGAAGGCGGATAAGGAGGAATGAATGAAGAGACCTTTTCTTTTAAATTTGATAACAAAACGTCCTTGGGCCGACCTGCTAATCACCCTGGCTTTGTTGGCCAGTTGCGCCGCACCCCTATCACGTGCCACCTATTCAGCAGCCGCCCAGGCGACGGCGCCTCCACCTACGGCCACCATCGCGCTGACCCCTCCTGCTGTTACAGCCCCCGCTCAAAGCTCATCCGAAACCGCCATAACTATTCAAGAATATCCGGTGCCGCCCGGCTCTCACCCGCACGATGTCGCGCCGGCTCCCGATAGCGCGGTTTGGTACACCGCCCAAGCCTCCGGCGAATTGGGCCGGCTGGACCCGGCCACCGGCCAGACCCGCCACATCAAATTAGGCCAGGGTTCGGCCCCGCATGGGGTGATTGTAGGGCCGGATGGAGCGGCCTGGGTGACGGATGGCGGCCTCAATGCCATGGTCCGGGTTGACCCGGTCACGGAGGAGGTCAAACTTTTTCCTTTACCGGCTGACTCCGGCTACGCCAACCTCAATACCGCCACCTTTGATGGTCAAGGCATCCTCTGGTTTACCGGGCAAAGCGGCCTCTATGGCCGGCTGAACCCGGCCACGGGCCAACTTGAGGTTTTTGACGCCCCACGCGGGCGCGGCCCCTACGGCATTGACAGCACCCCCGCCGGAGAGGTTTACTATGCCTCGCTGGCCGGCAGCCACATTGCTAAAATTGATTTAGCCAGCGGCGCGGCCACCCCGCTCGACCCGCCCACGCCGGGCCAGGGCGCGCGCCGGGTGTGGTCTGACTCGCAGGGGCGGCTGTGGGTGAGCGAGTGGAATGCCGGCCAGGTGGCCCGCTACGACCCGGCCAGCGGGGAGTGGCGGGAGTGGCGGCTGCCCGGCAGCCAGCCCTTACCCTACGCCGTTTATGTGGATGAGCAGGATATGGTTTGGTTGAGCGATTTTGCCGCCAA
>CAZDMM010000747.1:0-4080 GCA_964505845.1 uncultured Caldilineaceae bacterium | reverse complement strand
ATCAGTTGAAGGGCCATACTTGCTGTACTGCTGGTCTATGTAAGTTCGGATTGACTTCAAATCCTGACCCTGGCCGAGTAAACGCATCACGTCCCGCGTGATGTCAATGCAGATGGTTCAGCCAAAGGCATGGTTTTCAAAGACAATGGAACCATCCGATTTGAACTCCTTGATGTAACAATCCAGGTTGTGGCGATGGCCCATTGCGCCGCAGCCACAGTAGCAGGGAAATTGGCGCAGTACCTCCGGGTTGGCAATAGCAAAACGATAAGCTTCCTTTACCTGTGGCGCTGCATCTTGCACAAAATCGGGCAGGGCCGACTCCGGGGCCAGGGTTATCTCTACTGAAGCTGCTTGAGGCGAGGAGGCTGAATTCTGTGAGGCTGCCTGGCACATGCTCAGGCCAAACAACAACCCCATTAAATTTGCCAAACTGAACAACAGAATTTGCAAGCGTAGCATTGTAAAAATTTACCTTTTGAGAGAGTTGGAGCGATCACTTTTTTTAGATTTTGCTACCGGGAAGAGCAAACTCAACAACCAGATGGCGGTGGCTAACAAAGCGCCCCAGAACAGCAGCATCTCTATAATCTCCACCAGCCCTATATTTAAGCCAAAGCCCATCATGGTTGCCTCCCCTAAACCACCCTCACTGATACCTGGGAAATGGTCGAACCGGGACGATCATTTATTGTAGGATGCGCGGATCCAACATTCCAAAAATCATAGCAATGTGCGCCACCACCAGAAAAACCCCTACAAATGTGGCGTGCAGCTTTAAATGCTCATAATCACTCTTGTTACGCTGCAATACTCCGAGGCCCAATAGAGCCAAACCAAACAACGGAACAATGCCAAGCAGATAGAATCCAACCGCAATCATATCCCCAACGCCGCGCCAGGCTCCTTGCACGGTGAGTGGCACCACCGCGTTTGCAAATAGATAAATGAACACTCCCAGAAAATAAAACCCCAGCACAATACCAGCAATCTTGTTAGTTTTACGCAAGACGCCGGCCTGATTGCGATTGAGCAAGATAAACAGTTCGGTTACGGCGATATACTCGGCCAGAACCACCGGGATAACCATGAAAATAATCAAATTCCAGGGTTGGTTGGTGGCCAACAATTCCATATAGTGAGTCATGCTGTGCATTAGTTATAGCTCCTTTGCCTTTGGGATGGTTGGGCTTCAGGTCAAAGCCCGGTTTAGTTGTGAAATTTTTAACCTGATGATGGTTGTAGTATAAAAAAGTTACTTGAAGAAACCACAAAGGTTGTATGAAGATTGTGTAAAGAATTGGGCTTGGGTTGAGGGGTTAAGCCAGGGGAAGGGTAAAGCTAAAGGTACTGCCCTGATTGGAGCCGGGGCTTTCGGCCCAGATGTGGCCGCCGTGGGCTTCAACCAGATGCCTGGCAATGGTCAGGCCGATGCCGCTGCCGCCGCCAGCTCGGCTGCGCGATTTGTCCACCCGGTAAAAGCGGTTGAAAATATGGGGCAGATGCTCGGCAGGGATGCCCAGGCCGGTATCAGAAATAGAGATGAGCAATTGTGCGGTGCGCGCCTCCGGCAGATGAGAGTTTTGCGCCGAAACAGTAACTGCGCCGCCAGCAGGGGTGTATTGCAGGGCATTTCCAACCAGGTTAAGCAAGACCTGGCTCATCCGATCTTCATCGGCCAGAACTCGAGGCGGGTTTTCTGGCAGGTTCAGCTTTAGGTTGACCCCTTTTTCTTCAAATTGGGGGCGCAGCCGGGCCGCCGTTTGCTCAATCAAAGCGCTTATCACCAGAGGCCGCCGCTTTAATTCAAAAGCCCCGGCCTCCACCCGGCTTAACTCCTGCAAATCATTGACCAGGCGCTGCAGGCGGTCGGCCTCATGGTAAATTTGCTGGAAGGTGTCCGGCCCGGCGGGTAGAACCCCGTCCATCATCCCTTCCATATAGCCTTTAATGCTGGCCAGAGGGGTGCGCAGTTCGTGGGCCACGTTGGCAATCAAATCGCGCCGCAGGGTCTCGGTCTGTTCCAGGGTGGCGGCCATCTGGTTAAAGCTGTGGGCCAACTGCCCCAATTCATCCTGGCCGGTCACATCCACCCGCTCCTGGTAGCGCCCATCGGCGATGCGCCGGCTGGCTTGCATCATTTGCAAGATGGGCGTCACCACCCGCCGCGAGACAAACAGGCTGACGATAATGGCGCTGACAAACGCCGCCGTGGTTGAGATGAGCAGGGCTTCGGTCACAGCGGCCCGAAAGTTGGTAAACAAATCGGCGTTCATCGCCTCCATCCCATGCGTGCTGCCCAACATCTGCTGCATGCCCAACAAATGCCGGTTAAAGGCGGTGGGAATAGCGGCCTCCACCGCCAGCACCAGGGTGATGACCCCCACCAGAATCACGATCAGGTAAGAGGCGGTCAGCTTCCAACCCAGGCGGGTTTTGAGTTTTGAAATAAACCCCTCGTTCATAAAATCTGGCAGTGTGGAGGATTGGAAAAACCCTCCAGCCTTCCAACCTTCAATCCCCTTCTTTACATCATCTCAGCCTCAAAGCGATAACCCACCCCGCGCACGGTGATGATGAATTCCGGGTTGGCCGGGTCGGATTCGATCTTTTTGCGCACGTGGCCCAGGTGAACATCCACCACCCGGTCTTCGCCGTAAAAATCATGGCCCCACACCCGCTCCAAAAGCTGCTCCCGGCTCAACACCCGGCCCTGATGCTCGGCCAGGGCCTGCAGCAGGTCAAACTCAATGGTGGTCAGCTCAACCGGCTGCCCATCCTTCCACACCCGCCGCGCCCCCACGTCAATCCGCAGCCGCCGGAAGGCCAGGAGATTGGTCTCGGCCGGCCCGCTGTTCTGGCCGTAGCGCCGCAGCGCGGCTTTGATCCGGGCCACCAGCTCACGCGGACTGAAGGGCTTGGTCAGGTAATCATCCGCCCCCACCGACAGCCCAATGACCTTGTCTGTCTCCTCCGACTTGGCCGTGAGCATGATCACATACACCTCCGACTCCCGGCGAAGCTGCTGCAGCAGCTCGATGCCGTCCATGCCGGGCAGCATAATATCCAGCACCAGCAAATCCGGCTTCAGCGTCCGCGCCGCCCGCAGCCCGCCGGGGCCATCGCCAGCGGTGTGAACGGTGTAACCTTCGGCTTGCAGGTAGGCCGAAACGATGTTGAGGATATTTGGTTCGTCGTCAATAACAAGAATAGTAGCCGGTTTCATCCAATTTTGACTCGCCGCAGCCGCAGGCTGTTGCCCACCACCGTGATCGAACTGAAGGCCATCGCAAAGGCCGCCGCAATCGGGTGCAGCTCTCGCAGGTACACCGGCACACCGGGGAACAACGCCAACACCCCCGCCGCCACCGGAATCAAAATCACATTGTAGGCAAACGCCCAAAACAGGTTCTCCTTGATGACCCGCATGGTCGCCCGGCTCAAATGGATAGCCCTGGGCACGCCGCGCAAATCACCACTGATGAGGGTGATGCCGGCTGCTTCCATAGCCACATCCGCGCCGGTGCCAATAGCGATGCCTACATCGGCCTGTGCCAGAGCCGGGGCATCGTTGATGCCATCCCCAACCATGCCCACTATCAACCCTTCGGCCTGTAGTTTAGCCACGTTAGCTGCTTTGTCGCCCGGCAGTACCTCGGCCAAAACGCGATCAATACCCACTTCGGCTGCGATAGCTTGAGCCGTGACTGCATTGTCGCCGGTCATCATCACCACCTGCAAGCCCTGCCGCTTGAGTTCGGCAATAGCCTCTTTGGAACCTTCCTTAATAGTGTCGGCGATGCCGATCACCGCCGAGGCCTGGCCGTCCACCGCCACCCACATGGCCGTTTTGGCCTCCTGCTGCAACTGTTCTACCTTTTGGCCCAGGCCATTGAGGGTAATATGTTGCTGCTGCATCAAGCGTGCATTACCGATCAAAACTTTGTGACCATCCACCTCGGCGGCAATGCCGTGCCCGGCGATGGCTTCAAAGTGGGACGGCTCGCTCAACGCCAACCCCTGCGCCTGCGCCGCCCGCACCACCGCCGCCCCCAACGGATGCTCCGATCCTCGCTCCGC
>CAZDMM010000746.1:0-4084 GCA_964505845.1 uncultured Caldilineaceae bacterium | reverse complement strand
GCCGAAGGCCCCCTAGCGGCAAGGCCCTATACTACAACTCAAATTGGTCACACCCGTCCCTAATAAATTCCCTGAAGCACTCCCAGAAAAGCCTAAGAGAACCTCCGCGAGGTCTACGCAAAAGACCCTCATCGCGCGGATGCGAGTCAAATTCGCAGGGTCTCCCCTCGGATTAGTGTTCCTTGGGCCGGCCTCAAGAGGTGATTTCCCACCCCGTTCCAGGGCCGGATAGCAACTCGAAAGCCGTGCCGGTTCGATACATCGTGATGTTTAAGGAGTCGTTGAGATCAATTTGCCTATCTACGTTGACAAATCTTGTTAAAGTCGTTACGATGGATTTAAGTTCACAATAGTCTTGTGAGGTTTTGCCATAATTCTACGGATTTGGAAAGGATTCGTGATGGAGACCTACGATATGGCCTGTTTAGGGGCTGAGCTTGGTCTGCCGAAACAACTTTTTCTTACGGCCGAAAAGGGAGAGCAGACTTACCGGTTTCTTAGAAACTGTTAAGGCGCTAGTCGAGGAATGTGGCCCTGATACTACATGGGTTGACCGAGGACTCCATTAAGAATATCGAAGCGGTTATCAGTTTCCGGCGGCTCAAATTGGCTTTTTTGGCCGTGGGGCCGGCAGGGACCTGGCAATGTATTGGCCAATTGGACCCGGCCTTGAAAGAACTTTTATATCTGTTGGCGGAACACCAGCAGTTGACCGCTCCGCAACTGGCAGTGCGGCCTACGCTACTATTCTAAACCGGGCGAACTTGTCCTGGATCCAATGATTGGTAGTGGCACAACGCTTGTCGAGGCACGGATTATGGGCCGTCACGGGATAGGGTAAGAGATAGATCCTCTGGCTCGCCTGATTGCTCAAGTTAAATGTCGTGTTGTCGAAGAACGCTGTTTATGGAATGCTTATGAAACGGTGGTCAGGCAATGCCTTCAAGACTTAGCTGCTTTGCATCACCAAGATCCTCCGCAAGAGGTACGTGATCGGGCAACTCCTCCTGAATTTCACAATCTAGATTATTGGTTTAGCCCCGAAGTATCCGCAACACTAGCCATCCTGTCTCACCATATTGCTGAAACCCCGATGAGTAATGCGGTTAGAGATTAAACATTATCGGGATTAAGGTGACAGGCACTTATCTAGCTTAAATCAGACCGTTTTGAGCCAAATATGCCTATTTTTAGCGTTCAGAAGTGCCTGTCACCTGGCTTTTGTCTTATTCCCGATAGAGTCTATTTTCTTTGGATCACATTTTCCTCGCTCATAAGAATCTAGCTGTGGAGACGCCCGCTTTGAAAGCGGGGGAGGAAACGGCTTTTTCTCCGTGTCTAAAAGATTGCACCTACCACAGTGGCTTTAGCCCTGCGGGTTGATGGCCTCTCGGCCACTTCGTTTGCTCAAATAGAATAACCGCGCTATAATATCTTCAAGGCTTGAAAAATGAGACTGATAGTACCGGTAAAACTTCTGCCAACTGAGGAGCAACACGGCGCATTGGTTGATACGCTGACCACTACCAATGAGGCGTGTAACTACATCAGCCAACACGCCTGGGACAAGCGCACTTTTCGCCAGTATGATTTGCACAAGGCAATTTACTATGAAGTACGTGAACGCTTCAGTCTGTCGGCTCAAATGACGGTCAGGGCCATAGCAAAAGTGGCCGATGCCTACAAAAAGGACAGGCAGAGGAAGCACACTTTTAAGACCGTTGGCGGCGTTGCTTACGATGACAGAATCCTCTCTTATAATCTCGATAGGTCTACCGTTTCTATCTGGACTACTCAGGGCCGGTTGACCATCCCCTTTACGTGTGGCCCACTTCAAAAAGCCTTGCTCAATTCCCAGCGCGGCGAAAGTGACTTGATTCTGTTCAAGGGTGACTTTTACCTGTTGGCGACGTGTGACGTTGATGAACCAACCCCCAAGGCTATTGAGGGTATTTTGGGGGTGGATTTGGGAATCGTCAATGTTGCCGCCGGGGCGCTGTAAACCACCCATACATCTCAACTACCGTCGCCATTGGCAGTCCTAAAATGGACATGATGACGCTCTGTTAGGGATAAAGCTCCCGACTTTAAGTCGAGAGTTGTTTACATAATTCTATTATCGTAACTCAAGTTACCACAGAATCCATTCAAGGCCAGGTGACAGACGCTTTGTATCCTAAATTCTGGACATTATAGGCCAAAACACCTCAAATTGACCCCTTTTAAGCGCCTGTCACCTGCCAGAGGTAGCGGATCGGGGACAAGTTTCTATCTTGTCCTACAAATCTATTTTCCAGCGAGGTGATATGTTAGTCTACGAACGTATGTCCCATCCTGTTATTACGGTATCGCCGGATACGGCCATTATGGATGCGCTGCGGCTGATGGAGCAGGAGCATATCCGGCGCGCGCCGGTGGTCAAAGACGGCAAGCTGGTTGGCATCGTGGCCCAAAAGGATTTGCTCAACGCTTCTCCTTCGCCGGTCACTTCGCTCAGTGTGTGGGAAATCCATGACCTGGTCAGCAAAATCACGGTGAAGCGGGTGATGACCCCGCACGTGATTACGGTGCAGGAGGATACCCCGCTGGAAGAGGCCGCCCGGCTCATGGCCGATCATAAGATTGGCGGCCTGCCCGTGCTGAGCCACGAGCGGATCACCGGTATCATCACCGAGACCGATCTGTTCAAAGTTTTTCTGGAGATGTTGGGGGCGCGTGAAAAGGGGGTGCGTCTCAGCGCCCTGGTGGCCAACCAACCCGGCGAGATTGCCATGCTGACCCGCGCCATTTTTGAGGCGGGGGGTAACATTGTGGCCCTGGGTACCTTTGCCGGTGACGACCTGGCAACCGCCATCGTAACGGTCAAGGTTATCGGCCTGTCAGAGGTAGGGCTAAAAGAGGTGATCGAGCCGCTGGTGGAGCGGATCAAGGATATTCGCACCTGTTGAGGTTGGGCCTCTCTACCCCGGATGGATGGGGTTTCTTGAGATAGGGATAAAGGGTATCAAGCCGTTGATAACGTTGTTGAGCCGGGTGAACGAACACGGCCTAAAGGCAGGGCGGCTGCGGCGCCAGTGGGCCACGCCTGTGACCGGGGCGGCGCTGCTGGCCTTTTTTGTGGCCTTTTTGGCTGTCATTCAATTCTCTACCCCCAACCTGGTCGGCGCCGACGATTACTTTCACATCAAGTTTGCCCAGGTGATGCGCCAGCAGGGACTGCGCCCGGCCTTTCCCTGGTTGCCTTTGACGCTGCTGAATCCCCAGGATTTTGTGGATCATCACTGGCTCTTCCATGTGCTGCTGATCCCCTTTACCTATGGCGACTTGCGGCTGGGGGCAAAATGGGCCGGGGTCATCTGGCCGGCCCTGGCCTTTTTTATCGGCTGGATCTTTTTGCGGGGGCAGCGAGTTACCTTTGCGGCGGTGTGGGCGCTGGGTTTCCTGGCCGTGTCGGAGGCGTTTCTATACCGCATGGGGATGGCGCGGGTGCAGGCCACATCGCTGCTGCTGCTGTTCTTGATTTTGCACGTTACCCTGACCGGCCAGGAGCGCTGGTTATTGCCCTTGACCTTCATTTATGTCTGGCTGTATGACGCCTTCCCCATGATTGTGCTCATGGTGGGCCTGTATGTGGTCAGCGCCTGGCTGCTGGAGCGCCGCCTTAAGGTCATGCCGCTGGCGTATGTGGGCCTGGGGCTGGGGCTGGGGCTGATTCTCAACCCTTACTTTCCGCAAAATCTGTCCTTTATCTACTATCACGGCCTCCCCAAAATCATAGAAACCGACAGCACCGCCAGGGTTGGCAATGAGTGGTACCCTTCTGAAACGTGGACCCTGGTTGAAAATTCTGCGCCGGCCCTGGTCGCTTTTGTGGCGGGGGCGCTGGCCCTGGGGTTGAGCCAGCGCCGTATGCGCACCAACACGCTGACCCTCTTTCTGGTGACGGTGTTGTTTGGGCTGTTTCTCCTGAAATCCCGGCGCTTTATTGAGTACTACCCGGCTTTTGCCTGGTTATTTTGCGCCCTGGCCTGGAATTCCCTGTTAGAAGAATGGCCCCGGGCCCGCCGGCTGGCCCCGGCCCTAC
>CAZDMM010000745.1:0-4096 GCA_964505845.1 uncultured Caldilineaceae bacterium | reverse complement strand
CCGCTTGAGCACCGACAAATCGCTTTTGGAGAGACCGGCGGCCTCAGCGGGCGCAGACAGGGCGGCGCTGCGATGTGGTTGGGCCTGGCGCTCGCCCAGCTTGATTTTGGGCTTGGCCACTACCGCCGGGTTATCGCTGCCATCCATGGGCACTTCCATTTCTACCTGCGCACCGGTGTTGGCGTCTTGTTCCAGGCGCAGCCGCTGCATATTGCCCACATCCACCCCGTCAATCGAGGCCAGCATTTGGTCCAGCACGGCGCTGGAAATTTCGGGGAAGCGCTGGCGTAGTTCATCGGCGTAGCGGGTCAGCCATTTGCTGTCAATCTGCCGCCCCTGCATCCGCTTGATGGCCTCGATAATTACATCGGGGATGCCGCGCCCGGTCAAGGTAATAGGTTGAGCCGGGTTCAGCATCACCCCGATGGAAGGCAGGCTCTTTTCTAACTCTTCTTTGACCCCGGCCAGCAGCTTGTTGTACCGTTCCGTGCCGGCGGCCAGGGCGATGACTCCATCCAGGGGGGTAGAATTGGGCGGCAAAGGCATCTGCTTTTCTAGCAGCGCCACCTGGTTTACCAGGGCCTCGCGCATTTTTACCTCCACCTGCTGGCGGCGCTCGGTATCGCTCATCTGGACAAACAGGGCCAGCTTAACCTTGCTTCCGGCGGCGGCCCGCACCAGGTCGTAGCTGCACCACAGGTCCAGGGTCAGGTCATTGGGGACGCCGTAAGCAAAAATGCCTTTTACCGTCACTTCCAGGGGATGGTCGCGCACCTCCAGGGTGCGACTGACTTGCTCCAGGGCCGGGATAACCTGCACCAGCCCCGGCCCCACCACTCGATGGAAGCGCCCCAGGCGGTAGACCACCAGGCGCTGCCCTTCGGGCACAATGCGAGTGGTGGCCCGCAGCACGTTGTACACAACCAGCCCCACCACAATCAAGGCGATGATGGCGATGATAATCCATAGGATTTCCATACTTTACCTCCCCTATCCTTGATATGACTTCCCAAAAAAGTCTATTTTTAACGCCAAGACGCCAGGACGCAAAGGCGCAAAGATTTTTTGGTTTTTATCTATTCTTCGACTAGATTTTTGAACTAAAGTCAGCCAATTTCCAGATAAAGCTTATGTTTTTCCTTGCGACTTGGCTACTTTGCGCCTTTGCGTTTAGATGTCTAGTTTTTCAGCGAGGCTGATATTGGTTTAGAAATCGAGCCAGCAGCGGGCTAAACCAGCTTTTGCCATCAGTCGAGAGCACACCCCGGCGCTGCAAATGCTCCGCAACATCTTTGTCCTCCGGCGTGGCCCGGCCCTGGGCCAGCCGCAGCGCCACCGCCTGCTCTTCGGGATGAAGACCGCGCAGAATCCGCTCACATTCCTGCTGAACATCCGGCTGTTCGGCCAGGTACGTGATGGGGTTAACGCCCGATATACCCCCTTCGGCCCACAGGTTGAACACCACCTTGAGCAGTTGGGCGTGTCCCCCCGCTAACTGCCGAATCTCGGCCAAATCGCGCTCGCGCAAAGGATTGCCGGCCACCTCATTGAGGTGCTTGAGCATCTGAAAGGAATCCTCGGCCGAATACGGTTCCAGGGCGTAGATATTGTGCCGGAACAAATCATAAAACTTTGACTCATGTTCCAAATCATAACTGCGGCCCAATACGTGGGGCAGCCGCTTGGTAAAGACCAGGTAGCTCAAAGCCTCGCGGTTGCCCTCGCTGCGCAGGCCGTTCAGCCGCTCCAGCAAAGCCAGCGGGCCGGCCTCCAGCACCTCATCAAAATCATCCAACACAAACATCACCTGCCGGCCCAGTTCCTGGCACAGCCACTCCAACCGCCGCCGCAGGGCATTCAACACCCGTTCTTCTTCGGAGATGGGGATGATTTTACTCTCTTCGGGAGGAGGCTCGGCCAGATGATCCGAAGCCAGGTTAAGCGCGTCGAGCATGATCTTCCATAAGCTGAGCGGCGTCCCTTCCCAGTAGGTGGCGTCCACAATAGGGAAGTGCAAGCGGGCCAGGTCGGGCCGGAGCTGGGGGGCGTGGTTGTCAACCAGCCGCAAAAAATTAACAATGTTTGATTTGCCGATCCCGGCCAGCCCGACAAAGCACAACGACTCGCCGCGCCGGGCCAGGCGCACAATCAGCTCCATCTCATCCTGGCGAAAGGTAGCTTGATAACGCGGAACAGCATTAGCGGGCATGCTCTTGGCTCCCTCAATTGAGTTTCTAGGGCAATCACATACTCCCTTACCTACCGGCCTGAGGCTGAAGCCATCAGGCTAAAGGGCGAAGCATCCTGAAGGATGCTCAATTCTAGGGTACTTCAGCGTCCTTTGCTCTCTCAGCTTGGGGGTTCAGCCCCAAGCAACTTGGCTGCAGATGAGTATGCGATTGCCCTGGTTGAGTTTCTGATAGAGGTTGGCAACAGGTGGGGAAGGTTAACTTCAAACAAGCTTACCTTATAAGTAGACCGGTGTCAAGTGATGGGGAAGGGGTGTGTCCGAAATTTTAGGCGAGTTTGCTCTCGCCGGATATGGCTATCCGGCGATGGGGCCTGGATATGGCTATCCAGGCCGAGCTTCCTAAAATTCTGGACAGATCCTGAAGGGGTAAGGAAAGGGAATTTTATGAAGGGGATGGTAAAACAAACATCCCGCCAGGGCTAAAACTTAGCGGGATGCTGCCATCACTTGTTACCTATGCTTTGGTAGCAGTAAAAAACAAGTTTGCCCCCTACATCAAGGAACTCTAAGCATCCATAACTGGTTCGTCTGCCGGGGCCAAGACAATCCCACTGATTTAGGGTAGCGCCCTTAGCAGTAGATACTCCTGATACATCTAAACATTTGCCGCTGTGTTTAGCCACGATTTGATAGTACCCCTCCCCGATTGGCCACAAACCCCAAATCTGATTTAGAATGTTATCTAAACGATAAACGGCTCGCAGTCGGTACTTTTACCATAAAGCCCGGCCAAGCGCCGGGCTTTTTATTTATCCCCCTATATTCAATTTTTCACTATCTCACAACCCCAACGACTCCTGCAAGCGGGCCTGATCGGCCGGGTCGCTGCGGTAGATGACTTCTTCATTTTTTACTACCGCAAGGTTGAAGGGTAAATACATCCCTTGCCTCTGTAAAGCTACAGAGTCGGATATGGGCAGACTATCTTTTTTGCTATAGGGGAAGATAGATGATCTGGTTGGCAATTTCCGCTTCAAAGCCTGCTACGGTGATAAGCTCCAAATCCCGGATACATTGCCCAATGGAGACATCCTGTTGATGCCCATAAATGATACCGTTAAAATCAATTCTAGCCTGCTGGCGTCGTGTGGCTTCGGTTAACAAATCGTCATCTTGGGTAAAGAGAATGCGGCCCAAAGCCGTTGCTCTATCAAGGAGCGTGGGATCACTCATTTCATGGGCTTGGTCTTCATACGCAGTTATCACATCCACCTGCCGCAATCGCAAACCAATGGTAATTGCCCGTGGTACATGGTGGTCCATATATAGCTTAAGCGGCATACGCCTTATCCCTGGGTTTTGAGTCGGGCTATCAGCGGTAAGGGGGGCGCAGCGCGGCGAAGTTCCACCACTCGCTCATAGCGCCGGGCGATATCCTGGTCTAGTTCAGCCTTATGATCCCAGTAATAGGCCAGGGCTGAATGAATCTGACCGAGAGACAAATAGGGATGCTGAAAGTGGAGTTCTTCGGGACTCCAGCCATAGGCGGTGTACTCTAAGACCAATTCAACGACCTTCATAGTGGTTCCGGCAATCAAGGGGACTCCAGCCTCATCGAGGACAATATGTTCATAGCGTGTTTCAACCGGTATCATAAGCTACTCCTGAACGTCTTGGATTATGCCAGCACACCAACACTATTATAGCATTTTGTGAGGGAGATAAAAAAGCCACGGCGTCAACTTAAGCGGTTGAAACTGTAACACCTAAAAAAGCCCGGCCAAGCGCCGGGCTTTTCACTTATCCCCCTGTATTCAATTTTTCACCATCTCACAACCCCAATAACTCCTGCCAGCGGGCCTGATCGGCCGGGTCGCTGCGGTAGATGGCTGCTCATCCATTAAC
>CAZDMM010000744.1:0-4100 GCA_964505845.1 uncultured Caldilineaceae bacterium | reverse complement strand
ATCTGCCATTTGCTATCTGCTCCTTGCTACCCTGTTACTCTGCAACCCTGCTACCTTTTCATCATCACGGCCAGACCAGGGCCATCCCCGGCCCGCGAAACCAGATGCCGATAGCTGTCAAGGCGACAAAGACGGTCAGCAGCAGGATGAAGATCGCCTGGATGGTTTCGCAGCGGGTGGCGGCAAAATACTTTTTCATCTCGTCGTAAAAACCGATCAGGGCCAACAAAACCAGGGCCAGCGGCGCCAGGCCGTTGCTGATCAGAGTGGGCAAACTGGGCAGCCAGCCGGCAAAATCAAGCCAGTATTCATCGGCCAGGATCAGCAGCGGTGTGACCAGCAGACCTACGGCGAGGGCAGTCAGTCCCATCCGGCGGCCTTTGACCGAGCGGAACCAGACGCCGGCGCTGTCCAGGTCGGCGTCCAGGTAAGGTAGAATTGCTAACGTTCCCAAAGCGGCCAGCGGGATCGCCAGAGCTGCAACCAGGGGGTGAAAATGGAGCAGCAACTCCTGGATACCCATAAAATACCAGGGCGCTTTGGCCGGGTTAGGGCTGTGGTCAGGGTTGGCCAGGGCCTCCAGCGGCGCGTCTACCCACATAGCCCAGAGAAATAACCCGGCCAGCAGTACCAACGCCACAACCAGTTCGCGCACGACCAGGTGGGGGATGGTGGTGGTGCGTTTAGGTTTGGGGTCAACCGGCTCACCGGCCGCCCGGGGCGTGACGACTCCACCATCTTTGCGTACCCGCCAGAAGTGGAAGGAGACGATGCCCAGGATGGCAAACGGGATGATGGCGATGTGCAAACTGTAAAAGTTGAGCAGGGTGGCCGCACCAACTTCCGGCGCGCCCAGGATGACTCGCTGCAGCCAGTGGCCGATCAGCGGGATGTACTCAATCAGGCCGGTCCCGATGGTGATGGCCCAAAAAGCCAGTTGGTCCCAGGGTAATAGGTAGCCGGTAAAATTGGCCGCCACCGTCAGCAGCAGCAGCGACAGGCCCAACAGCCAGTTGAATTGGCGCGGAGAGCGGAAACCCCCGGTGAAAAAAATGCGCAGCATATGGAGAAAAGCCACCACCAGCATGGCATTGCCGCTCCAGTGATGCAGGTTGCGGACCAACTGCCCAAACCAGACATTGGTTTGCAGGGCCAGGATGTCATTGTAAGCCCGCTCCGGGGTGGGAGTGTAGGCTGACATCAGCATCACCCCGGTCACGATCAAGACCAGCAGCAGCACCGCCGCCATCCCACCCAAGCCCCAGGTGAGGGTGAATTGCAGGGTCTTTTCCGGCAGGGTGCTGGGGTGGAGATGTAAAATCAGGTTCTCGACGACCATCAGCTTACGTTCGCGGTCATCGCGGGGAGCCAGCGGCCCGCGAAAGATCGAACTCCAGATGCGCTGGGGTAGGCTGGGGGAACTTTTTAGATTAGACATTGGCTTTTCCTCCCGGAGGGAGATGAAAGATAGCGCCTCTTGGACAAACGACTCATCTCTCATCCATCCAGTGTCATCAATTAGCGTTACCCTGGCCTTGGCCCTGCCCCTGCCCCTGGCCGGCCCACAACGGGCGGCCATTCGGGTCGCGCAGGTAGAGGGTTTGGCCGGTGGTGGTGTTGGTGATCTCCCCGGCCTGGAATTGACCGTTGGGCGCATCAAAGCCGAGGATGGTCAGGCTATCGCCGGGGGTGAATGTAACCCCCTGCTGGCTGGCGTAACCTACCCGCCCCAGCCACAAATCCAACCGGCCTCGTTCGGGGGTGTCAACCGTCAATGTTTGTTGGCCGTCAAAAGCTACCACCGTTCCCTGGAGGGTAATCCAGGTGTGCTGGATCTGCTGGCCTTGCCCCTGACCATTGCCTTGACTGCCACCTTGTCCCTGACCGTTCCCGCGCCCTTGACCCTGACCTTGTCCCTGACCCTGGCCTCCACCCTGATGGCCGCGGCCCTGGCCTTGTGCCTGGCCGCCGGTCCACTGCGGCAGGCTAAAATTACTGGCCCCGCGGGCCGAGTCGTAAAAGCCAACCGCTACTGCGCCTAGCAGGATGACTACCAATAGAGCAAGCAAAATATTTTTAATCATTTGATAATCCTCTTTCATTCAGAATTTCATTAACTTGATCTGAGTTTACCAGCAAATTATGGAGGCTTGATGGAGATTATTTGGGTAAGTGATGGAGATAATCTATCCGCCAAAAAAGGCAGCCACCGGAACGGTGACTGCCTGCGAGGGTCATATTCTATTTTTACCACACCTGGTTTGAGGGTAATTTATTTATTTCTTACCCCCACCTCCGGAGCCACCGGTATCACCGCCAGAGTCGCCGGAACCGCCGCCCGAGTCGCTTGACCCGCCGGAGCCGCCGGAATTGTCTGAGCCGCCCGAGTCACCGGAACCCCCGCCAGAATTATCCGAACCGCCGCCCGAGTCGCTTGACCCACCGGAGCTGCTGGAATTATCCGAGCCGTCTGAATTATCAGAATTTCCACCGGACTGTGACGTTGCCGGGGGTGCGCCATAGCGATTAGCGTCGCCGGTGGGGGTACACGTGGCCTCAGGATTGCCGCCGGGCCGACCGGGGCCGGGTTGGGTGGGCTGCGGCCCGTAGCGATTGGCATCGCCGGTGGGGGATGGCGTGTGGCGCGGCCGGACCGGCGTCACGGTTGGAGCTAAGGTCGGCTCAACGGTGGGGCTGACCACTTCGACCGGTGTGGGGGCCAGGGTTGGCGCCGGCGCTTGCGTCGGGATGGGGGTGGGCTGAGGCGGCGCTTCATCCGGCCGGCGCTGGCCATAACGGTAGCGGAAAACGGCCGGATTGGCCAGGCCCTCTTCAGCCGCCTGCCGGGCCTGGGTCATCGTTTGCACCGCCGCCTGGGTTTGGGTGGCGCCGGCCTGCGCCAATACCTGCTGCTGTTCCTGCGCCATGTGCAGGAACTGTTCCAACTGCTGGGCCATAACCGGATCAGGCAGGGCGGCCGCTTGTTGTAAACAGCTTTGAGTCTGGGTTTTCAGCCGGGCCAATTCCGCCTCACCGATCGGTTGCCCGTTCATGGCCATCCGGGCAATTTCGTCAGCCCGTTCGCGGACGCGCTCCTGCCATTGGCTGGCCTGCTGTACCGGGTCACCGGTCAAAGCCAGGCGGACCTCTTCCAGGCCGATTTTCAACGGGTAGAGGGGGGCGCCAGGCAGACTATCGGCCGAAGCCATGGCTACGCCACTGCCAGCTCCGAAAACCAGGGTAAAGACCAACATTGCTTTGACTAATATGCCGTTCATACGTCGCTGCTCCTTAGAGAGATTAGTTTGGATGAATAAGCGTGAGGGTTGCTGAGTCATCCAACTTTTCAGACGCACTAACGGCCCCACAGATACGGCCGGCAGAGTTAATTGATCAAGTTCAGCCAAAAATTTCTCCCGGTCGGCAGACAAGTCGGCCACAGCCGGCAGCGACGCTGGGCGCAGCATGTCGAGCGCCAGTGCAGCCGCCAAGAGTTCATCCATAAACTCACCCTGGCGGGCCGGATAATCGGCCAGGATATTTGTCGGCGTTTCACCCTGGCGCAGCCGGTTGAGAGCCTGATCAAGATTGGTTGCAAAGTCGCTCATAGGGACACCTTCGCTTGCTGCCGGGTCAATTCACTACGCAGGGCCACCAGGGCGCGATGTTGGAGAGATTTGACCGCCCCGACGGGCTTGCCGGTAATCTCGGCCACCTCGGCGTTTGATAACCCTTCCAGGTATTTAAGCACAATCACCTGCTGCTGCTCGGCGGTCAAGCCATGCAGCGCAGCGCGAACCTGCCCGGCGGTGAGCTGGCCCTCGGCGGAACGGACCGGGTCATCCCCCAAGTCAATCAACTCCTCGGCCAGCGGGAGATGGTTGCGGTGTTTCTGGCGGCGATAGTCATCAATGACCAGGTGATGGGCGGTTTGGTACAGCCAGGCTTTGAGATTATCGCGGGGACCATGCCCCTGTTTGACCGCCGTCACGAGGTGGCGAAAGGTTTCGGCCGCCAGGTCGCGGGCTGTCTCCACCTCTCCCACCTGGCGGTAAATATAACGGTAGATGGGCAGATGATATTGGTCATAAGCGGCAGCC
>CAZDMM010000743.1:3885-4115 GCA_964505845.1 uncultured Caldilineaceae bacterium | reverse complement strand
GTTCATGAGCTATCCTTTCATTGAGCCGCCGAATGAATTCGGTGGCTGGGATTGGGAAACCTGCTGAAGCAGGTTCGGTTTCCTTAACGCGCTTGAGCGCGTTTGGCGTATTAGCCCGGAAATTTATTTCCGGGTCTGAAGCAGGTTCGGCTGCCTTAACGCGCTTGAGCGCGTTTGGCGTATTAGCCCGGAAATTCATTTCCGGGGTCTCGTTTTTGGCGGCGGTGGCT
>CAZDMM010000743.1:0-3875 GCA_964505845.1 uncultured Caldilineaceae bacterium | reverse complement strand
GGTCATCCCCGGCTCGTAGCAATGCGTCACTCGGCCCATCTTTACCTCCCGCCGGGGCAGGGATGCCCCGGCTGCGGATTTTTCCGCCGCAGCAGCGGCATCCCCATGCCGCTGCTATCCTCCGCCGGAGCATAGGGATGCCCCGGCTACGGATTGATCAATTTTAATCGTAGCAGCGGCATCCCTATGCCGCGCAGCCTTCGTTTCAATCCGCTGCCGCTGCTCGGCGGTCAGCGGGTGGGCGAGGTTGAGGAGGATTATTTACTACCTTCTTGTCTGCACCCAGTTTTTGCCGGATGGTTTGAATCAGACGGTTTGCTTCTGTTGCGGCTAAAGCTTTACCTTCCCGGTATTGAGGCAACTCAATCACACTAATGTCACGAGCTTGGGCCAGGGTCTTTAAATCTGACGAGAGATAATTACCCATAATCAAAAACTTGGCCGTGTATATTCCCAAATAGGCTCTGCCACCAGCCGTCGAGAGTTGGTCAATGCCCTCTTTACGGGTCCCGGTCTTAGCCTCAATAATTCCAACTTGGTTGCCACAACGTACTACCAGGTCAATTTCTATTTGATCGCGCACCCCTTCAGGCCTTACCCCAGCCATGATCTCACCCACCTGGGGTTCCAATGTTTTATAAATTTGCTTTTCAAACTGTCCGCCGACCGTGAGGTTGCCGTGAGCGTCCTTATGAAAACCCTCGGATCTAAAGCCTGGCAAGTGGGCCAACAAATAATCGGCAATCGTAATCAACGAGGGTATAATTTCATCTCTGGTCAGGTCTGCTCGACCCTGACTAAAATTATACTGCCGCAGACGGGTTTGCCGCCCTTCGCTTTGTAAATAAAGAGCCGGGCAGGATTGATTTGCTGCCAATTGATAAGCGGCAATAGACATCGGTTTGGTGCCGCCGGTAACGTTAAAGATTATCTCCTCACTCAACCAGCCAAGTTGTTCAATTTTACTGGCCAGGCACTCATAAATTTGAGAGATATTATAAGCATCCGAGATCTCCAGGAAGGATACAGCCGTCTTGCCTTGCAAAACTTTCTCTAATCTAAGGCTACTTTCTCTGGTTAAATCAGTGCGTACAAACAGCACTTCAGTGGGCAAATCACACAGAATCGGCAGCAAATTAGGGATAGGTTGTTCTCCAATTAAGGCAATCATTTTTGTTTTCATCGGTGAGCCTCCAATTCCACTTTTACCCACCCCAACGGCGCAGCCGGGCGGCCTCCTTCCACCACTAAGCGGCGGCTGGCTGGAAAAGCTTGGCCGGGTTTAGCCTCCCATCTCCCTTTAAAATCGGGTGGGCGGCCTAAAGCAAAACGGGTGCGCAAAGCAGCAAACTCGTTTTCGTCTTTAGCTAGCAGGTCGCGGCCCAGGGTTTTGCTCTCCCACCCTCCGGCCCAACCGATCTGCAAAAAGAAAACATTCTGCCCGCGCATATCCTGCAACTGCTTTTGCCAGCCTTCATACAGGGTAGCCAGGTGTGCCAGCCCCATCTGCTTAAAGTAACTGATTTCCCGCTTAAACCGTTGTTGAGCCAAATTGCGGCCAAAAATAGGTAAAGCGGTCAGCAGGTCGCCCAGCCAATCAACCTTCTCCGGCCGCCAGCCCAGTTTGCGGGCGGGATTAACCCACTCCACCGCGCCTTGCCTTTCAAACCGGGCCACCTTTTTTAGCTCCCGAAAGAGGTACTCTTCGACGTGTATCGTGATTTCAAAGGTAGTTTGGGCCGGAATAGCTTCAACATCTACCGGGGATTGTAGTTGGCTGCCTTTGACAATTTTGACGTTGATTAACTGGGGACTCTGCTTGACCGGCCGGCTGTCGGCTATTTGCAAGGCCCGCAAAATATCCCGGTTCGGATTGGAGCCAAAAATCGCTTTATCCATCTCGTCATCGGCAAATTTCGCCCGCGCTTCCACCGGAATTTGCAGCGCCGATTTCATGCGCTCATCACTTGCTGCCAGGTGGCGGCTAATGACGGTGCGCAAGGCCCCTTTCAAACTGCTGCCCGGCAAATACAACTGCCCCCAGACATCTTTAACTTGTTCATTCACCTCCGCCGATTGGGGCAGCCCTTTGAGCCGGTAAGCCACAAATTTTGATTCCGCCGGGCGCAGCTCGGTTAACTCCACCAGTTGCGCCGGTTTAGAGCGTAAGATTTGCTCATTCAAGCGGGCTTCTTCACCCAGGGCATGCTCTAAAATGGTATCAACCCTAAGGCGATAGGTTATATTTTGCCGGTCATCACTCACAAAATCATAACCCGCCGACAGCTTTTGCCCGGTACCAATGTGCAGCGGGGTCAGGGTAGTAACGGTCATCTTGTAATTCATTCTGCCTCCTCACCCGGCTTTAACCGGAAAAGCCCAGCCATAGCGATAAACCTTGCGCCCGTTAAAGGCGGCTTCTGGGGTAGTGGGGGTCACATCCACCAACTGGCCGGGCGTTTGGCCGGGCCAGGCCAGGTAAGCGCCTTCGGCTACCAGCCGTACCTGCTTGCGCCGCCAGGGGTGGCCGCTATCATCCTGACACCAACCTCGCACCGTCACCAGTTTATAGGCCGAGTGGGGCGCTTGCAAGGGGGCAAAGGTTTCTTCGGTTGGGGCAAATCGGGCCAGAGAGACGAAGTAGGAGTCGTTATCCGCCGGTTGGGGTAATGCAGCGGCATTATCCCAGGGCCGCCAGGTAAAGCCGCCGTGCCCGGTACTGCGCAGGCCGCCCATACCCGAATCTTGCAAGTAGTTCAAACCGGCCTCAACCAAACCAATCTCGGCTTCGTTCCCGCGAACCGCAAACCACAAACCGCATGCTTGATGGGAGGTATGGGTTTCAGGGGGCCGGGGCGTATCTACAAACTTAAGCCGCCCGGTAAAAAACAGGTTCGAGCCGCTATCACGCCGGTCAACAGTGACACGCGGCACAATATCTTGCCGCCACAAAACCAGTTTGGCCGGGTCATCCGGGTCATCTACTAATTGCAAAGTTTTTACCAAATTTTCCCGCTCTGGCCTGGTGAGCCAGATGTTGCCTCCCTGCAAAAAGTTGGGCTCCGCCAGGTCAGCCTCAACCTGGCCGCTCTGCCGTACCTTGTTGAAGATTTCTTCCGATACCCACTCGACCTTTTTGATAGCTTTGGGCTTTATCGTAGACGGCAGCTCGATATGGTTGAGCGGGCGCGGAAAAAAGCGCACCGGCCCGGCAAAGGGTAATGCCGAAGTGAGGCGCAGGGTCATAGCCTCCAGCTTGGGCGGCAGCACCCCCATCATTTGCCAGGCCACCACCAGCGCCCCAAACAGGGTATCGCTGGGCAGGTAGGTTAGCGTTTTCTGGCGGTCAATTCCCCAGGTGCCTACATAGAATGGGCCGCTGAAGATAAGCTGATACGTTTGCTCGGCCATTATTTTGCTCCGCTAAACTGCTCGCGAACCCAGGCTACCGCCTTTTTCTTGGCTTCATCGCTTAACCGGGCCAGTTGATCCGGTTCCTCATTCTCCTGGCGGGTAAGCTGCCCAAAACTATCAAGCCCGCTGCTGCCCACCTGGCGATAAGCCTGGCCTACTTTGCAAGTGATCGAAACACCCTCAAACGCCACCTTGCCGCTGCCCCGGCTGCCGTGCCCGCCCAGGTAATCATCCTGCACCAGTTGCAGAGCTGTCAGCACGTGTTCAAATAAATTCAAATCGTCTGCTTGATAAACGTTAAAAACCAACTCCATGGGGGTAAAAACAGCCCCGGCCGGCACCCGCTCAATCTGGCGCGGTGAGGCCGCCGATGTCACCCGGTCCAGCGCGTTCTCCCATTTGATTTCGGTGTAGGGCATATCCAGGTTATCTTTAGCCGCCTCCAGGCTTTTGGCGTCAAG
>CAZDMM010000742.1:0-4115 GCA_964505845.1 uncultured Caldilineaceae bacterium | reverse complement strand
AAGGGATACCAAATGCCAGAAAAAACGATGCAAGCTGCTATTTTTGAGGCTGAAGGCAAGCTGATGGTGCAAGAAGTACCCACCCCGGTTTTGCAAACACCCCAGGATGTGTTGACAAAGGTGGAAATCTGCGGCATTTGCGGTACAGATTTGCGGATTCTGGCCACGCCGCCGGTTTTTCAGGCCAAAAAGGGGATTGTGTTGGGCCATGAATACATTGGTCAGGTGGTTCAGGTGGGTGATGGTGTGACGCAGTTCCAACCGGGCGACCGGGTGGCGGTTATCCCCGATATCCCCTGCGGTCGCTGCCTCTACTGCGCCGAGGCCCGGCCCAACCTGTGCGAGCATATGGTCGCCATCGGCGGGGATGTGGACGGCGGCTTTGCCCAGTATGCCCTGGCCCCGGCCAAAGCGCTGCACAAAATCAGCCCTGAGTTGCCGGTGGAAGCCGGGGCTTTTATTGAGCTGCTCTCCTGTGTGCTGGGGGGCGTGCAAAAGGCGGCCCTCTTGCCGGGAGAAGATGTGGTCATCATTGGGGCAGGGCCGGCCGGTCTGGTATACCTCAAGGTGTTCAAAGCGGCCGGGGCCGGCCGGGTGCTGGTGGTGGAGGTGTCGCCCTACCGCAGCGAGTTTGCCTTGCAAGCCGGGGCAGATGGGGTGATCAATCCCAGGGAAACGGATGTGACCGAAGCGGTGCGAGCTATCACCGGCCGGGGGGCGCACGTGGTGGTAGACGCCGTCGGCTCGGAGCTTCACACGGCTATCGCTCTGGCTCGCAAAGGCGGGCGGGTGATCATGTTTGGAGAAAATCACCGGGCCGAGTGTACCATTCGCCCGCACCAGATTCAAGGCCAGGAGCTAAAAATCCTGGGCAGTTTCATCGGCATCCAGGTTTTTCCGCAGGCGGTCAGCCTGTTAGAAAGTGGGGCGGTGCAGTTGACCGACTTGATTACCCATCGCCTTTCTCTGGCTGATTTGCCCGCCGGTATCGCTGAGTTAGCGGCCGGCCGGGGGGCCAAGGGGGTGTGCCTGCCCTGGGGGTGAGGGGTGGAAGGTCGGAGGTTGGCAGATAGTAAAAAGGAGGTGAGAGCGTTTCAAAAAAGGGGTCGTTCTTTAGGTTAAGGTGACTGGCGCTTAGCCAGAAAGAAGTCTGGCCGGTTTGATTAGCTTTGCCTGAGAAGAAAAGCGCCAGTTACCTGAGTGGTACTTTTAATTACCAATAACCAATTACTAAGCAAGGAGGAAACAAAATGAATATGAGGCGATTTGTCGTGATTTTAGTGGTTGTGATGGGTATGATGTTGGTTCTGGCCGGTTACAGCTCGGCCGCGCTGCCGGTAGAGCCGCCCCAAAAATCACAGGTGGTTTTGGCCCAAGAAACCGCCGAACCCACCGAAGAAGCCGCTGCCGCCGCCGATGATCGCGCCCCGGTGAATATTTACGCCGTTTCGCACGGGGCCTGCGCCTGGGACTCCTATTGGTGTGTGGTGGAAAAAGGCATGAATGACGCCAAGCGCGACCTCAATGTGGATGTGACCCTGTTGACCACCGATAAGTTTGACCTGGAAGCAACCGCCCAGAACATTGACCGGGCCGTAGCCGCCAAACCGGATGTGTTTATGGTGACCGTCACCGACCAGGTTTTGTTTGACGAGCCGATTCGCCGGGCCATAGACGCCGGGATTCCGGTGATTGCCTACGACAGCGGCGATACCCGCCCCAAAGCGGAACGCATCCCCTATCTCACCTATGTTGGCCCGGATGATTACCAGGGCGGCTACCAGGCCGGAGATCATCTGCTCAAAGCGGGCGGCAAGACCAAGGCCGTGTGTGTTAACCAGCAAGTGGGCCACGTGCTGCTCGACCTGCGCTGCCAGGGTTTGAAAGACCGCCTGGCCGAAGATAATATTCCGGTAGATGTTTTGGGCGTCTCTGATGATCCCGCTCAATCCACCACCACTATCAGCGACTATTACGCCTCCAACCCCGATGTGGATATGTTCTTGACGCTTGGCCCCAACAGCGCCGATCCCTTCTACGCTTTTATAGAAGCTGAGGGATTGAAGCCCGGCGATGTTCAGCACGGTACCTTTGATCTTGGCCCCAAAATTGTTGAGAAAATTAAGGATGGCACTACTGCTTTTGCCATTGATGGCACGCCCTACCTGGTCGGCTACCTGCCGGTATTCTGGGGCGCGATGATTCAGCGTTTTGGGATTTATCCCACCAGCGACATCACCCCCACCGGCCCCAGTTTTGTTGACAAAGCCAATGTGGAGGTTGTTGAGAAATTGGCGGGGACATACCGGTAGAAGTCTGGAAGAATATTATCCTGGAGGAATGGAAGGTTGGAAGGCTGGATAAAAACCAATTCTCCAACCCTCCTATGTTATCTGGGAGGAGTGGAAGGATGGAAGACTGGATAAAAACCCAATCCGCCAGCCCTCCAACCTTCCAGTCTTCCAACCTTCCAATAAGGATACGCATCTTGAACACCCTTGCTGATATTCGCCATAAAATTGCCGATTGGCCCGAACTGATCACCCTGCTGACCTTTGCCCTGGTCTTTCTATTCTTTACCGTGGCCGTAGCCGATACCTTTCTCTCGGCCCTGGCCCTCTCCAATATTTTGACCTTTGGCAGCATTACCGGGGTGGTGGTCATCGGCGTTGCCTTTTTGATGATTTCGGGCGAGTTTGACCTGTCGGTTGGCTCCAATCTGGCCGTAGCCAGCTACGTATTTGCTCTGGCGGTGGTAGGGGGAGTGCCGGCGCTGGCCGCGATGGGGCTGGCCCTGATGGTCAGCGTGCTTTTGGGCCTCATCAACGGCGTGATTGTGGCTTATTCCCGGATTCCGTCCTTTATCGTCACCCTGGGAACCTTGTTTGCCTATCGCGGCCTGGCCCGCATTTTGGGCGGCGGCACGGCGGTAAAGTACACCCCGGAGGAACTGCCGGCCCTGTTTACCTATCTCAACGGCTCGCTGCCCCCGCTCAACAACCTTTTTGAGCAGGTGGGCAATTTTAGAGCCTCCAGCCTGTGGTTCATCGGCCTCGTGATTGTGATGACCATTGTTTTGGAGCGGACTCGTTACGGCAACTGGACTTTTGCCACCGGCGGCAATGCCCTGGCCGCCCGCTCGCAGGGGGTCAATGTCAGGCGGGTCAAGATTCTCAACTTCATGTTGTCGGGCGGGCTGGCCGGCCTGGCCGGCGTGCTGACCTTTGCCCAGCGCAACAGCGCCACTCCCCTGGCCGGGACGGGCCTGGAACTCATCGCCGTAGCCGGGGCGGTGATTGGCGGAGTGCGCCTGAGCGGCGGTTACGGAACCATCATTGGGGCCAGTCTGGGCGTGCTGTTGATGAGCATGCTGGAGCAGGGCCTGGCGTTGATGGGCATTCCCAACGAAATTTTCAGGGCCGTGGCCGGGTTCATTATTATCGTCACGGTGGCAGTCAACACCTATTTACGCAAAGAAGAATAATGAAGAAAGTTCACAATTCACAATTCATAATTCACTATTCATACCGCAAGGGTATCCCTTTGGGACAATTTACACGGAGACGCCTTCTTTGAGCGCAATCAGCATCGAAGCCCCCAAAAAACGATCTATGACCGTTGACTCTCCCATCATTCCACCGCTGATGACGGTCATCCTGGTCTGGCTGCTCTTTTGGCTGTTTGTGCCTAACTTTGGCACGATGCGTACTGTGTCGGGGGTGCTGAACGCTACCTCCATCAACGCGGTGGTGGTCATCGGCGTGACGATGCTCATGATTGCCGGGGAGTTTGACCTGTCGGTAGGCGCGATTCTGGCCATGGGCGGCTACGTCTTTGCCGGAATCATGCTGGACGGCGGCTCGCCCTACCTGGCAGTGGGGCTGGCCCTGCTGGTCTGCACCCTGATGGGGACTATCAACGGCCTGGTAACGGTTTATACCCGCATCCCCTCTTTTATTGTCACCCTGGGGACGCTCTCCATTTATCGCGGCGCGGTGTGGATTTACTCGGCGGGCGAGATGCTCCAAACTACCGAAAAATTGGCCGCCTATGAGTTCCTCAACGGCCGGCTGGGTCTCATCAATGATGTGGTTCCGCGCGCTAATTTTCGCACG
>CAZDMM010000741.1:0-4115 GCA_964505845.1 uncultured Caldilineaceae bacterium | reverse complement strand
AATACCCCGGCCTGTTCCGCGCTGACCTCCAAATTGATTTTGTCGGTTTCCAATTCAACGATGACTTCACCCGCCGCCACCGGCTCGCCTTCCCGTTTGCGCCACTGGCCTACCGTAGCCTCTACCACCGACTCGCCCAATTGGGGCACTGTTATCTTAATTGCCATCACTATCTCCACACTATTTTCACCTTGCTCCTCGTGGCGAAACTCAGTTTCGCCACACAATTGGGCGTCCAAACTGAGTTTCGACACCAGTCGCCCAAGGTTTTTTTCAAAATCAGGTCTGCTCCAACAACACAATCCCCCCCTTGACCAGCGGGGAGCCTAAATTATATGCCTGCTCGACCAGGGCCTTTTGGTTGACCATGTGCCAGGCGGTGGAGCCTTCCGCTGGGCTGGAATTGGCCGGGCGGCCCAGGTAGCGCAGGGGCCAGCGCCCTTTGATCAATTCGGCCAGCCAAATTTGGGCAAAGGGCCAGGCCCCCATGTTTTTGGGTTCCTCCTGCACCCACAATACCTCGCTCAGATTGGGGTAGCTTTCCAACACTGGCTGCAAATCCTCGCTGGGGAAGCGATACAGTTGCTCCAGCCGCACCATAGCAATCTCAGGGGACTGGCTGCGCCGTTCGCTGCTGACCAAATCCACGTAAATTTTGCCGCTGCACAAAATTAAGCGGCGCACCTGCTCTGCGTGCAGGCCGGCCTGGGCATCGGGGATGACGCGCTGCCAGCTTCCCTCGGCCAAATCTCGCAGCGAAGAAGCGGCCAGGCGATGGCGCAGCAAACTCTTGGGTGACATCACGATCAGCGGCAGTGGGTCGGTTTTGAGCAGGGCCGCTTGCCGCCGCAGCAAGTGGAAATATTGGGCCGCGGTGCTGGGGTAGGCAATCCGCATGTTGGTTTCCGCCGCCGATTGCAAAAAACGCTCCAACCGCCCGGTGGAGTGATCCGGCCCCTGGCCTTCGTAGCCGTGCGGCAGCAGCAGCACCAGCGAGGGCGTCTGCTCCCACTTGGCCCGGCCCGACACCACAAATTCATCAATGATAGCCTGAGCGGTGTTGATAAAATCGCCGTATTGCGCTTCCCACAGCACCAGCCGCTCCGGGGCTTGCAGGTTGTAGCCGTACTCAAAGCCAATGGCGGCGTTCTCTGAGAGGGGGCTGTTGCGGATTTCAAAGGCGGCTTGGGCCTGCGGCAGGGCTTGCAGCGGGGTAAAGGGTTGGCCCGTTTCCGCATCATACCACACGGCGTGGCGGTGGCTAAAGGTGCCCCGCTCCACATCCTCGCCGGTCAAGCGGACGGAGACGCCATCCTCCAAAATGGAGGCCAGGGCTAACTCCTCGGCCATGGCCCAATCAATAGTAGGTTCATCCGGGTTATCAAAGGCGGTAAAACGCCGCTCCAGGACGCGCTCCAGTTTGGGGTTCAGGCTGAAACCGGCTGGTTTTTGCAGCAAAGAGCGGCTCAGCGCGCGCAGCCGTTCCGCTGGAATAGCTGTATGCACCCGCTTGGCCGCACCCGGCGGCGGCGGTTCAAGCTGTGGTTCCAGCATCTCCTCTTTTGGCTCTAACGCCTCGTAGGTGCTCTGCAAATCTTGCATGCGCTGCTGCATCAGTTCTTGGGGCAGGGCCGGTTCAATCAGACCTCGCTCCACCAGGCTGTTGGCCCACAAATGGCGTACCGTCGGGTGAGCGTCAATTTTTTGATACAGCAGCGGCTGGGTGAAACGAGGCTCATCTCCTTCATTGTGGCCGTAGCGCCGGTAGCCGACCAGGTCAATCACAAAATCTTTCTCAAACCGGGTGGCGTAGGCAAAGGCCAGCCGGGCCGCTTCCAGGCAGGCTGCCGGGTCGTCGGCATTGACATGCACCACCGGGATTTTGAAGCCCTTGGCCAGATCACTGGCATACAGGGTGCTGCGGGCGGCGCCAGGCAGGGTGGTAAAGCCAAGCTGGTTGTTGGTGATGATGTGGAGCGTGCCGCCGGGGGTATAGCCGGGGATGCGGGAAAAATTGAGCGTTTCAGCCACGATGCCCTGCCCAGAGAAGGAGGCGTCGCCGTGAATGACGATGGGTAGCGTGCTGGAGGGGTCAAAGCGCACCGGGCCGGGCTGGTCTGCCCGCGTGCCGGCGGCGCGAGCCATGCCCGCTACCACCGGGTTGACGTGCTCCAGGTGGCTGGGGTTGGGGGCCAGGCTGACCACCATCTCCACCGTCTCGCCCTCTTTGACAGCCCGCCAGGCCCCTTTGTGATACTTGACATCCCCCAACCAGCCCAACTCGGCCCGCGTGGTAGAACCGTTCCCAATGGGGTCTTTGAACTCGGCCAGGATTTGGGCATAGGGTTTGTTGAGCACGTGGGCCAGCACGTTGAGCCGCCCACGATGGGCCATGCCAATCAACACCGCCCCAATCTTCTCCTCGACGGCGGCCCCCACCACCTCATCCAGCATCGGCACCAGCATATCCAGCCCTTCGATGGAAAAGCGGGTTTTGCCGGGGAAGGTGCGCTGCAAAAAGGCTTCAAAGGCTTCCACCTGGGTGAGCCGTTCCAACAGCGCCCGCTCATTAATCGGCGCTTGAGGAGGCCGGAAGCAGCGCGATTCGACCATATAGCGCAGCCACTCCCGTTCCTCCGGCAGGCGCACGTGGTCATAATCAAAACCGCTGGTAGAGGAGTAGATGGCCCGCAGTTCCTCAATCGCTGCCAGCGCGTGCGGGGAGCGCTCCGCCACCGGGCCGCCGATGAGCTGGGCCGGAAGTTGGCGCAAATCGTCTTCGGTCAGGCCGTGCGCCGCCAACTGGAGCGCCGGGTCGCCGGGCGGAGGGCTGCCCAGCGGGTCAAGCTGCGCCTGCAAATGTCCATAGCCCCGGATAGCCTGGGCCAGAGTCACCGCGCCCATCACTTTGTCCATCGCAGCGGAGGGCGGGGCGGGCGGCTGGCCGTCGGGGGGAGTCCACCGCTCAAAATAAGCCCGCGTCGCTGCGTCAACCGCCTGGGGGTCGTGCCGGTAACGCTCGTAAAGCTCCAAAATGTAGCCCGCATTGGGGCCGTGAAAGTCATGCCATTTATTCATAAGCATTTATGATAGCCAAAATTGACGTTAAATCAAAACGTATTTGGGAAGATTGGAAGGATGGAAGGTTGGCTTTATCCAGCCCTCCAGCCTTCCATCCTTCCAGATTACCAGTGTTTAAGAAACCCGTTTTCTCAAAGAAAACGGGTTTCTGAGTTTTGGTGATAAGCGTGCAGTTTGCGTAGGGTTAGCATTGTACAGGCGTCAAGCTAGATCCCAGAGATGAGTTACAATGTATATGTCAATGTTAATTGACACTCTCTTCTCCTCCTTTTGAAAAAGCCAGGTATGAGCGGCCTGGCTTTTTCGATTCTTAATGGGCAACCGCGAGGGTTGCCCCTACTGAAGACGTCTCAAATTTTAGGAGAGTGGGGCAGGCTTTCTAGCCTGTCCGAACAGCCCGGAAAGGCTGTTCCACCAATTTGGGACAGCCCCACCCCCGATTTGATTTTGACTAAAGCCCCCACCTAAATTATACTAACGCCTCTCCCCGTAAGCTGCGTTTATCCCAAAAAACAGGTGTGACCGATGACGGTTTCCCGCGAAAACTCAAAGCTGGTGTATGAGGGTATTAAGGCCGCCGGGATTCGCTACCTCTCGGCGATGCCGGAAACGTGGCTGGTGTACCTGCTGCAATTGGCCGACAACGACCCGGAGATGACCCTGGTGGAGGTGGCCAAGGAAGAAGAGGCCATCGGTATTGCCGCCGGCGCGTATTTTGCCGGCACACCCAACGCCCTGTTGATGCAGAATCACGGTTTTTTAGCCAGCATCAACGGCATTGTCTCGCTGGCGCTGCTGTACCGCATCCCTCTGCTCATGCTCATTGCCCATCGCGGCCACATCGGCGAGCCGTACCCCTGGCACACCCAGGGCGGCATCCTCACCGAGCCGGTGCTGCGCGGCCTGGGCCTGCCCTTTGACTCTATCCGCGACCCGCACAAAGCCGCTAAACAAATCCGTGAAGCGCACACCTTCGCCCTGAGTTCGCTCTCGCCGGTGGCCCTGCTGCTCACCCGCGAGTTGATGGAGGATTA
>CAZDMM010000740.1:0-4119 GCA_964505845.1 uncultured Caldilineaceae bacterium | reverse complement strand
GGTCTAAGGGGACTCCCTGGGGTGGGCAGGTGCTAGAGGGCCGATTGTATGGCCGGGGAGCCAGCGATATGAAAGGCGGCAACGCCGCTTTTCTGTGGGCCATCAAAGCTTTGGCTGACTCCGGGATACAGTTGCAGGGGGATTTGCTGGCGACGATGGTCTCTGGCGAGGAAACCGGCAACCACCGGGTTGGCATTGATACCCTGGCCGACAACGGCTACACTGCTCCCTTTGCTCTCCTGGCCGAGCCGACCAGTTTGGGTATTTGCCCGGCCAGCGTGGGCGAGTTTTATTTCCTGATTCGGGTAGAAGGTCGCTCCACCAGCCTGGCCAACCGCCATCTGAGCGTCCATCCGGTTCCCTATGGCGTGCCCATCGCCGGGGTGAACGCCATTGACAAGATGTGGAAAATCCAGCGCGCCCTGGCTGAACTGGAACAGGATTGGGGGGTGTGGCAGCGCCACCCCTTGATGGCCCCCGGCAATATGAATATCAATTTCTCGCGCATTCACGGCGGCGAAACCTACTCCGCCATGGCCGAATCGTGTGAATTGACCGGTAGCGTGTTGTTCAACCCCTCCTTGAGCGTGGCCGAGGTGATGCAGGAGTTTCGCCGGGCCATTGACTCGGTGGTGCAGAATGATTTTTGGCTGCGCCAGCATCCCCCGGTAATCACTGCCCCCTATATTTTGGATGCCAAAGAACCCATTAACGTCTCCCCGGATCATCCCGGCTGCCAGGCTTTGGAGCGCGCCTGCCGTTCCGTGCGCAAAGCTGCCCCCGGCTATGCCTGCACCACTGCCACCAGCGATGGCAATTACGTGTACGCCCGGGGGCAAGATATCGTCACCTTTGGGCCGGGCGATGGCGACGCCGGTGTGCATGGCCCCAATGAGTACATTGAGGTCGCTAAACTAATCGAAGCCACCAAAATTTATGCCCTTACCGCGCTTGAGTGGTGCCAGGTGGCTTCGATTGATGTCTGAAAATTCTATTCTGGTGATGATCGGACCCCCACCCTAACCCTCCCCCTACTAGGGGGAGGGGGTTGGTCTTCCGTCCCCAGTCTATTTTTTGAGGAGGTAGTGAAAATTAAAAGTTCATGTTCAAGGTGTTTGGCCTACAAAATCACTTAAAAACTCAAACTATTTTAAAACCAAAACAGGAGGAGGTTGAGCCATGAAAATACGATTTTTGTTGACCTTAATGATGGCGATTGCTCTGCTGGCCCTGGTAGGCGGTGGAGCCACGGCCGCCACTCCGTCGAGTCAGGAAGTACTCCCCGGGACGAGCGGGGAGAAGTACGAGGGGGCGACGGTAGTGGTGGTGAGCGTGTCGGGGGATCAAGGGGAGTACATCAAGAAGATCGCCGGCCCGTGGGAAGAGCAGACGGGGGCGACGGTGGAGTTGAACCTGATCCCCTTTGGGGAGTTGCAGGACAAAGTAGCGGCGGCGGTATCGGCGGGGACGTTTGTGGGAGATGTGTTGAACATACCGGCCTATATGGGGGGGGACTTGATGGGCGGGGGTTTCATCGAGCCGGTGCCGGATGAGGTGAAAGCGCGGCTGAACTGGAACGACATCATGCCGTTGTACCGGCAGCAAACGGAGTGGGGTGGGGTGACGTATGGTTACCCCTGGGACGGGGATTTCCACTCGCTGTACTTCCGCAAGGATTTGTTGAGCGACCCGCAGAACCAGGCCGACTTCAAAGCGAAGTATGGGTACGAGTTGATGGCGCCGCGCACCTGGCAGGAGTACCAGAATGTGGCCGAGTTCTTCACGGGCGGCGAGCGGGGGGTGCAGTACGGCAGCGTGGAGTTGGTGATGCGCAAGAACCAGGGCTTCCACGGCTTTGTCTCCAGGGCTACCTGCTATGCCAAGATGCCCGACAATCCCGCCTTCTTCTTCAACCCGGAGACGATGGATGCCGAGATCAACAACCCCGGTTTTGTGCAGGCCTTGCAAGATTTGGTCAATGTGCTGCCCTCCTCGCCGCCCGATATGTCCAACTTTGGCTGGGTGGAGAATGTGCAGACCTTTGTGGGCGGCAACGCGGCTTTGGACATTCAGTGGGCCGATGTGGGGCCGATGTCGGTCAATCCCGACAGTTCCCAGGTGATTGGCAAGGTGGGTTTTGCCCTGTCGCCGGGCTGTCCCAAGACCTGGGACAGCAAGAACGGCAAGTGGGTGGAGTTCCCGGAAATCAATTATGCTCCCTACGCGGCCTTTGGGGGCTGGCAGAACGTGGTGCCGACCAATGCCGAGGCCAAAGAGGCGGCGATAGACTTTGCGGCCTATCTGGCTTCACCGGATGTGTTGAAACAAGCCTCCGTCACCGGCGGTTCTGGGGTCAACCCGGCGCGGTTTTCGACGGTGCAGGATGTGGAGACCTGGGTAAAATCGGGCTTTAGCCAGGAAGATGCCGTGGCCTATCTGAATATGGTCCAACTGGCCTTGGGCCATCCCAATGCGGTGTTCCAGTTGCGCTTGCCCGGTTACGTGCAGTACCAGGATGCATTGGAGTTGGCGGTCTCAAAGGCTTTGGCGGGACAGGCCACCCCTCAAGAGGCCCTCGACGAAGCCGCCAAAGAGTGGAACACCATCACCGACCAGATTGGCCGTGACCAACAAAAAGACCTCTATCGCCAATCTATTGGACTGAAGTAACTCAGAAATTAGGCGTTATTGGAAGGTTGGAAGTTTGGTAAATTTCCAACCTTCCAGCCTTCCATTCTTTCAAAAGGTATTTAGTTGACGAATTTGTGTAGTACAAGGATATGCCCATGACGACTGCGGAGTCAAAGATAAAAGTATCGAGCGCCATGCCGATCCAGGGCAAAGCGGCCAGTGACAGATTGATGAAACGGGCCTTTTTGCTGCCGGCAACGTTGGTCATCATTTTGCTGACCACCTTCCCTTTTATCTTCTCACTCATCCTTACTTTTACCAATATGCGGCTCATCGGGGCCGCTCCAACCCGTTTTATCGGCTTAAGCAATTGGGGCCGCTTATTCACCGATGGCAATTTTCATACTGTTTTATGGAATACGGTCATCTTTGTGCTGGTTGGCGTGACGGTTCAATATGTGCTGGGCTTTGGCCTGGCCCTGTTGCTCAATGAAAATATTCGGGGTCGGCGCTTTTTTCGGATCAGTCTGCTCCTGCCGATGATGATGAGTCCGGTGGCGGTGAGCTACATCATCGGCAAAATGATCTTTAGCGAGTCCTTTGGCCCCATCAACGATTTGCTGCGCACGCTGGGGCTGCCCTTGTTTCAGTGGTCGCTCTCTCCCATCAACTCCATGATCGTCCTGATTCTGGTTGACACCTGGCAGTGGGCGCCCTTTTTTATCCTGGTGCTGCTGGCCGGGCTGCAATCCATCCCCCCGGAGTTATATGAAGCGGGCCGGGTAGATGGAGCTTCACCCTTTCAAATGTTTCGTTATATCACCGTACCGCTGCTGATGCCGCTCAGCACCACGGCTATTCTCATTCGCAGCCTGGAAGCTTTTAAAGTGATTGACATCGTGCGGGTTGTCACCGGCGGCGGGCCGGGCAACGCCACCGAAACCGTAACCTTATTTGCCTATGATGTCGGCCTTAAGGGCGGAGATATTGCCTACGCCTCGACGGTGGCCTATGCCTTGTTGATTACAGTCATCATTTGTTCATCCTTGTTTCTGGCCGGGGCGCGCCGCCTTACGCCCGATCGGTAGTACAGAAATCGGAGATCACTTCGAGGTAGCCCTCACCCCGTCGCTAACGCGACTCCCCTCTCCTAGTGGGAGAGGGGTTGGGGGTGAGGGTGAGACTCAGGCTTTTTTTCCAAGTATCGCTTGGAGCCGCATCAAGGAGTCGCTTTATGCCTTCATCAAGCAAGTTTCAAATTAAACCCAAGCAAGTATTAATCTACGGCATCCTCATTGGGTGGTGCCTGCTGGTTTATTTTCCACTCTATTGGACGTTGATCACTTCTTTTAAATTGCCTGTGGCCATTGGGATTGACGTCACCTACATTCCCTGGGTAGATTTTCAACCCAGCCTGCACGCCTGGCGCGATGTTTTTAAACAGAGTGGGGTGATGCGCAGCTTTATCAACGGCACGGTGGTGTCGCT
>CAZDMM010000739.1:0-4124 GCA_964505845.1 uncultured Caldilineaceae bacterium | reverse complement strand
ACCGTGGTGATTGATGCCGGCTGGGGTGATTGGTCGGCGATGTGGAGTTGGGTACAGCCGGAAGTGGCCAAGACCACGCGGGTTTGCACCTATGATCGAGCGGGTATGGGCTATAGCGAGGCAGGCCCTCTGCCGCGCAATGCCGCCCAATTCGCTAAAGAACTACACACTTTGCTTCATCAAGCCCATATCCCGGCGCCTTATGTGCTGGTCGGGCACTCGCTGGGCGGTTTATCCGTGCGCCTGTTTGTTCACGATTATGCCGCGGAAGTTGCCGGGATTGTGCTGATCGAATCGATGAGCCCGGCTCAATTTCCGCCAGCCCCGCAGGACCCCAAGCCTCAGACAGCCTCGCCATCCCCTGGTTTTCCGCTTCCCTTCGTCTTGGCGCGACTTGGCTTAGTCCGTTTGTTGGCCGGGCCGCTCGGTTTCAAGCCAGCTTTGCCGGCGGAAGTACAGCCAGCCTTTACCGCTTTTGCGGTAACACCCCGATCTATTCAGGCGTGGGTGGACGAAGGCGCGGTCATGCCAGAAAGTGGAGCGCAAGCACAAGCCGTAAAGACTTTTGGCGATTTGCCGCTGATTGTTCTATCGCGTGGCCTGGATCAGGAGCCGGATTGGCAGGCAATGCAGGCCGAATTGCTCCAGTTGTCCTCCAACAGCCAACAATTGATGGCAGACCAGAGCGGCCACAACATCGAAATTGACCAGCCGGAGGCCGCGGTCGCAGCGATCGAGAAGATAGTAGAGGAGCTTCAGCCCTCAGGAACAGGATGGCGACCATAGTTTTATTCAGGTTTAATTCGACGCACGCCTTGTAGGGTCAATACCGACAAGCCCACCAGCCTAAACCTTACCCAAAAATCGGAACTCGGCTGACAGTCTTCAGCCCTAAAATGGTGTATCCTTATAGAGAAATCAAATAAAAGTCATACAAATTGCTCTTGCGGGATTGGCCAATCCCGCTCAATGGCCCGGAAAAGGGCTTGGATTTGTCAATCCAAGTCGAGCGAATGTATGGATTTTAAATGATATGTCTATTAGTAATTGCCGGCCCGAGGAACAAAATGGAATACGTCATTGGTGTCGCCGCTGCTACTGCAGTTGGATTATTCGCGAGCGTGATTGGCTTCGACAAGGAGCGCAGCTTCTACCCAGTCGTGTTGATAGTCATTGCCACCTTATACCTCCTATTTGCGGCGATGGCCGGATCCACAGATTCCCTTGTCGCAGAGGCCATTCCTGCACTCATGTTTGTGGCGGCGGCGGCGTTTGGGTTCAAGAAGACTCCCTGGCTCGTGGTCGCCGGCTTGGCACTTCACGGAGTTTTTGACTTCTTTCATCACGCCGTGATAGCGAACCCCGGTGTTCCTGTATGGTGGCCGGGTTGGTGTCTTGCCTACGATGTAGTTGCTGCTGCCTACTTAGCCGCGCTGATTTTTATTCGGAGGACTTCGCATGCGGTCTAACCATGCACTGCGGCTGCCAGTTGGGTGAAGCGAGTATTATGCGAGACGGCTGAATCTACCTGCGACATTGAAAGGAGTACCAATGAAAGCAATTGTATACACAAGGTACGGGCCTCCGGATGTTCTTCAGCAGCAGGAGGTTGAAACCCCTGTTCCAAAAGACAATGAAGTACTCATAAGAATTCATGCCACCACCGTAACTGCTGGGGATGTGAGAATGCGAAGTTTCGCCTTCCCTGCCCTCGTATGGCCCTTAGTCCGGATCATGTATGGCATCAGAAAACCAAGGCATACGATACTCGGGCATGAGTTCGCCGGGGAGATTGAATCAGTGGGCAAAGGAGTGAAGCAATTTAGGAGAAATGACCAGGTATTTGGATCTACGGGTCTTAGATCCGGCACATATGCAGAGTACCTCTGTCTCCCCGAAGATGGGACGCTGGCGACAAAACCGCCAAGTATGACTTACGAGGAAGCCGCCGCTGTTCCTGTTGGTGGACTTACAGCACTCTATTTTCTCAGGAAGGGTAATATCCATGCTGGGCAAAAGGTTCTTATCCATGGAGCGTCCGGAAGTGTGGGTACTTACGGAGTGCAAATCTCCAAGAGCTTGGGGGCGGAAGTCACCGGCGTTTGCAGCACGAAGAACGTGGAATTGGTAAAATCGCTGGGTGCCGACAAGGTGATTGACTATACGGAAGGGGATCCTACAAAAACGGGTACTCTTTATGATGTCATTTTTGATGCTGTTGGAAAAACCTCGTATTCACATTACAGGGAATCACTAACTCCAGATGGTGTCTATGTGACAGTTGCGAAGGGGGTAGTCAAGGAAAGAGCTGAAGATCTGGTTTTCCTGGGAGAGCTAATTGCGGCGGGAAAGTTGAAATCAGTCATTGACAGATGCTATGGGTTCGAGCAAATTTCTGAGGCTCATCACTACGTCGAAAGCGGGCATAAGATAGGAAATGTCGTTATCACTCTCAAGCGACGTTGACTTGCACCGCATTGCACCCTGCCCCAGCGTTAACCGTGTTAGCGGGTGTGGTATAATGTAACTTTGCCTTGCCCGCCCGCCATCGGCTGAACCGCAGGCGTTATCCTCTGAGTATCCCCGCTGGGACGCATGCCGTTGTCCATCTGGCTGTTGACGGAAGCATTTCCAGATAAAGCTTTTCAAGGAGAAGAAACATGAGTAAAAGTCAAAACAGCAAAAAGAACGACAAGAAGAAACCCGCCAAAACCATGAAGGAAAAAAAGCAGGCTAAAAGAGACAAGAAAGAGCAAAAGGAGAATTCTGGACTTCTCAAGCCATAATTGCTCACCGTTATCCCCTGGAGAACCCAATCACTTGACCGAAACCCTTGAATACGGGCGAGATAATTGCCGAAGCCCGGCGTTGTAGGGTAAATGCCGACAAGAACATAAGCCAATGACCCACATCAACATCAGCATTCGACCGCTACTTTTCCGACCTCAAATCGGGTATGCTGATAATATGTCCAAAACACCTTTGAGATTTTTAATTTCCTAAATTTTTTTTGAGGAGTCGTCACGGAGCCCCGGCTTCACCACCGAAAATGAAAATACCGTAGCAGAGGCATCCCCATGCCTCTGCAGGCGGCTCGCATCCGGCATTATTGACCCGGCTAAAGTGACCGGCAGCGCCGTACAAAATGCGGCCTCTATTGCCGCTATGATCCTGACCACCGAAGCCCTCATCACCGACGTGCCCGAACCCCAATCGGCCATGTCCGGCGGCATGGGTGATATGGGCGGCATGATGTGATTCTGTCTGATACGACCGCTGATAATATGTTACCTTTTGGGGTGGAGCATGGCCGTCAAGAGAGGATAAGGAAATATGGAGAAGATAATCATTAGCCGAGGTTACGGAGCAGAGACAGCCGAGGTGGTTATCAACAGGGATGGCTCGTTTATGATAGGCAAAAACGGGCCATACACCCTCCGTAATGAGCCAATCAATCAGGCTGATTATGGGTGGAATCAGGTGAGTATCGTGGATACAAACAACAAAGTGTTGATGACGGGCCACGTCATCAGCGGTAACTACACCTTCGGGGAGTTTACCTATACCAATAAGTACCGGGCGGCGGCTCAGGCGCTATGGGATTTGTAGGCGAGTAACTTACGTGGCTGAAATGAAAATTGTAGTATGGATTTTGGGCAGCCAGGTAGGGGCGAAAGAGTCAAACAGTAATTATGAGACTCACTCGATCAGAAGTTATAGCTACCGTCAAATCCGCCCACGGTCAGGGCGAAACACCCAACCTGCACCGGGCCGACCTGTGGTGGATTGATCTGAACCAGGCTAACCTGCAGGGAGCTGATTTGAGCCAGGCTTACTTACGCCGGGCCAACCTGAGCCAGGCCAACCTGCAAGGAACAGACCTGGGTGAGGCCGACCTGAGCCGGGCTAATCTGTGCGGGGCCAACCTGCGCCGGGCTAAATTAAACGGAATTGACCTTCACGAGGCGGATCTGCGCCAGGCCGACCTGCGCCGGGGCCAGGCCGGGCGCCCGCGCGCGCAGCCGGTAGCGGCCCGGCGCGACGCCGCGCACGGTCAAGCGGCCGGTCTCGTCGGGGCGGTTGCTGCCGTCGACGTTCACGTCGACGTCGGGGCCGTGCACCAG
>CAZDMM010000738.1:0-4132 GCA_964505845.1 uncultured Caldilineaceae bacterium | reverse complement strand
GACTCCCCTCTCCCAATGGGAGAGGGGTTGGGGGTGAGGGCTATTTTCGAAGGAGAGGTTGAACTATAAATTATTGCCGCATGGGTGAGAGGAGAGATCAGTTATGCCTTTAACCATCAACCATCCCGAAGTTACTCAACTGGCTCAAGAGTTGGTGAATTTCACCGGCGAAACGGTGAGCCAAGCCGTCTTGATTGCTTTACGGGAGCGACTCGAGCGGGAGAAGGAAAAACAAGGCCAGGCTTTATTAAAAAAGGAATTGTTGCAAATCGGCCAACAGTGCGCTGCTCTGCCCATCCTGAATCAACGGAGTCCAGAAGCAATTTTGGGGTATGACCAGCACGGAGTTCCAGCCTAATGGTCATTGACACCTCAGCTATTATTGCTATCCTGTCGGCTGAACCTGAAGCCGAGCAATTGGTTACAGCCCTAGTGAGCGATCCCGTCCGCTTGATGTCGGCGGCGTCACTCTTGGAAAGCGCAATGGTCATTGAGGCGCGTTATGGTCAGCCAGGGGGTGACAAACTTGATGAATTTATATCTAAAGCCCAAATAAGAATTGAGCCGGTGACGGTTAAACAGAGCAAAATCGCCCGTCAAGCCTTTCGCACCTATGGTAAAGGGCAGCATCCGGCTGCTTTGTACCGAACGGGATTCCGCCGTTGGCATGGGGTGAAGCATGTTTCACGAAATCTATACAGTTACAGACTTTGAAATCGTTGCGCCTTACACCCTGCAGGTTCGCTTCGATGACGAGTCGGGCACACTGGTCTGGCCGAATGAAGCCGACTTTGATCCGGCCACCCTTCACGACTGGCCCGAAGTCGGTGAGGCGATCAGCCTAGCTCAAGCTTGGCCTGACCCGCCCGCCGCAGAAGAGAGGCCGGCTTTGGTGACAGTCGCCGAATAAGCTTCACTTGGGCCCAGCCCCATCATCTCGCCCGAATGCCGGGGGTAACTCTCCGTTTGCCTGCCCCCACTCGCTGATACCTCTTCGGCTTCACTCAGAATCAACCGCCGTCTAGCCAGTTATGTTCAATGAGTTGCGAGTGGAGGAGGCGTTCATTTGAACCGCTAAGATCGCTGAGAGGAATTGATGGCGCTGAATTTTATCAGCGGTCTCAGATGACTTTATTTGACCGTTACAGAGACGGTTCTTTTGCCGGTTAGCTCCTAACGGATATAATCTTTCTACCAGGGAATCATCCGGTGGCAGAGTCCGACCGTCCAATCAAGTACAGTGATCACCTCAAATTCAAATTACAAGTACGGCACATTCCTGAGAATTTGCCGGAACGGATTTACCATCAAGCCAAACAGCGTTACTTTGATCACGAAACCGGGGCGTCACATCGCTGTTCTGACAGCACTTTATCATAATCGCCGCCAGTTGATGATGATTGCTTACGACCAATTTGAAGATTATATCGAGATTGTTACCATTCACCCGATTGAGAAGCAACAAATCCGCAACCGGGTAAATTTAGGGAGATGGACTGATGAATGAAAGCATTAAATATGATCCGGGTAGTGACACCTTATATCTGTTTATCCAAGAAGGTTACGAAGCGAAATTTATCGAAGTTGCCCCTGGCATCAATGTGGAATTAGATGAAAAAGGGCAGTTACTTGGCATTGAAATTCTAAATGCCTCACGCTTACTCCCGCTTATCACCAAAAATCAATGGCCGGCTCAACCCCAAACGGCGCTGCTTCCCACGTAATTTCTTTTTATATTCATCCCAGCGGATGATACAAGCTGCGGTTTTTACAAGCTTCTGTTCTCCCGCAGCTTTTTATTTTCGAGTTTTTGGAGGCCCGCTTGACCCACCCACCCCGCACCGCCACCGTCACCCGCACTACGGGTGAAACCGATATTGAAATCAGCCTCACCCTGGATGGAAGCGGCCAGGCCGAGATTGCCACCGGCGTGGGCTTTTTTGACCACATGCTGCACGCCCTGGCCCGCCACGCCCGCTTTGATTTGAAGGTTCAGGCTAAGGGCGACCTGCACATTGACGAGCACCACACCGTTGAGGATGTCGGCATTGTGCTGGGCCGCGCCCTGACCCAGGCTCTGGGCGACCGCCAGGGCATTACTCGCATGGGCCACGCCCTTGTGCCGATGGATGAAGCCCTGGCCCTGGCCGCGGTTGACCTGAGCGGGCGAGGTTACTTTGTCTTCGACGGCGCTTTCAGTACGGAACGGGTTGGGCAGATGGGCACGTCGCTCATCCCCCACTTTTTGGAGAGCCTGGCCCACGAAGGCCGCCTGAATCTGCACGTGCGGCTGCTGGCCGGTAGCGATGACCATCACCGGGCCGAAGCCATCTTCAAAGCCCTGGCCCGCGCCCTCGATATGGCGGTGCAGCGAGACGCCCGGCTGGCCGGGCAAGTCCCCAGCACCAAAGGAACTTTAACGGTGTGACCGCTGACGGCGGACGGCTGACCGCAGCTTTTTCGGCGGTCTCCGGTCGGCGGTCGTTGGGCCGGTGAGGTAACTCTTAAACTATTATTGCGTAGAGACAACTTATGGCTAACATCGTGATTGTAGATTATGGGGTCGGCAACTTTCGCAGCGTGCAAAAAGCCTTTGAAGCGGTCGGCGTGGCGGCTCAGATTACCAGCTCCGTCGCCGCAGTAGAACAGGCCGAGATTGTGGTGCTGCCGGGAGTCGGCGCATTTGGGGATGCCATGCGCCACCTGCGGGAGCGCGGTTTGGACCAGCCGGTATTGAGTGCGGCCCACTCCGGTAAACCACTGTTGGGCATCTGTGTGGGGCTGCAACTGCTCTTTGAAGAGAGCGAGGAGATGGGCCGGCACGCCGGTTTGGGGCTGCTGCCCGGTAAAGTGGTGCGCTTTCCCCAGGGTTTGACCGTACCCCACATGGGCTGGAATCAAATCCAGCCCCAGCAGGATCACCCCCTGCTGCACCACATCGAGCCGGGCGATTTTGCCTACTTTGCCCACTCTTATTTTGCGGTTCCGGCCAGGCCGGACCATGTCATCGCCTGCACCGATTACGGCCAGCCCTTTGCCTCGGTGGTGGGGCGGGATAATATCTGCGCCATCCAATTTCACCCAGAAAAGAGCCAGCAGGTGGGGCGGCGGATTTTGAAGAATTTTGTCGAATTTGCTAAAAACAGGAACTAAAGCAACTGAGAGAACTCGCTCTCAATTCTACTGACAAGCTGCACTAGACTGTAATGCGGCGTAAAACGTAAAGATTTGGAGATAAACCATTACGCTTTACGTTTTACGCTTTATACAACAAATCTCTTTCAACGAGGTACAATGCACATCTTGGCAGCCATTGATTTGAAGAACGGCAAATGTGTCCGGCTGCGGCAGGGCGACCCCCAGGCCGAGACCGTCTACGGGGAAGACCCGCTGGCCATTGCCGAAAAATGGGTGGGCATCGGCGTGGATTGGCTGCACATGGTCAACCTGGATGGAGCGTTTGGCGACCCGGACAAAGCGGCCAAAAACACGGCGGCTTTACAGGCAATTTTGGGCCGGGTATCGGTTCCGGTGCAGTTTGGCGGCGGGCTGCGCAGCGCCGCCGACATCGAGCAGGCCCTCAACCTGGGGGTCAGCCGGGTGGTGGTCGGCTCTATGGCGGCGGAGCGGCCCGACGAAATGGCCCAGGCCCTGCGCCGCTTTGGCCCGGAACGAGTCGCTTTGGGGCTGGATGTCAAAGCGGGCCGGGTAGCCACCCACGGCTGGCAGCGGCTGGCCGAAACCGACACCCTCAGCCTGGTCGCCCACATTCACCGGGCCGGGCTGCGCCACGTCATCTACACCGACATCTCCCGCGACGGCATGCTGCACGGAGCGGATGTGGCCGGCTCGGTGGAGTTGGCGCGGGCCGGCCGGCAAACCGGCTCCGGGCAGCAGCCCTTTTCGGTCATTGTTTCCGGCGGCGTGGCCGGCCTGGAGGATGTGCGGCGGGTCAAAGCCGCCGAGTCCGAAGGGCTGGAAGGCGTCATCATCGGCAAGGCGCTGTACACCGGGGTGGTGGATTTGGCCGAGGCCATGCGCGTGGCGCACCCGGAGATTGGAAATTAGAGATTGGTAATTGGTAATTGGTAATTAAACATTATCGGGATTAAGGTGACAGGCACTTATCTAG
>CAZDMM010000737.1:411-4135 GCA_964505845.1 uncultured Caldilineaceae bacterium | reverse complement strand
GTCTCTATTACTTGTTACCCATTTTACGTCCTAATAGTAATTCTATATGCACACGGTTCATACCATTAATTGGGAAGCTTTTCATGCGGCTCTGGCCAAAGCCAATACTGTCATTAAACGTGGGCGAGTCACTCAAGTTATCGGTTTAACCATTGAAGCTCAAGGACTCAATGCCCAGATTGGAGAGCTTTGCTACATCATCTCAAATGAAGGACACACCGAAATCCCGGCAGAGGTGATGGGTTTTCGTGACGAGCGCACCCTCTTAATGCCCCTGGGTGAAATGCAAGGCATCGGCCCTGGCAGCGCCGTCCGAGCCACCAGTTCGCTCCTGACAGTACCGGTGGGTGAGGCGCTATTAGGCCGCGTATTAGACGGGTTAGGCCGGCCCATCGATGGTAAAGGCCCAGTTTTATGCCATACCGCTTACCCGGTAGCCGGCTCTGTGCCGCCGCCTTTGGGGCGTATCCCCATCAGCCAGCCCCTCGAAACCGGGGTGCGGGCGATTGATGGTTTTCTGACCGTAGGCAAAGGGCAGCGGATTGGTATTTTTGCCGGCAGCGGCGTGGGCAAAAGCACCACTATGGGGATGATTGCGCGCCATGCTCGTGCCGATGTTAGTGTTATTGGCCTTATTGGAGAGCGTGGGCGCGAAGTGCAGGAATTCATCCAGCGTGATTTGGGGCCAGAGGGCCTGGCTCGCTCGGTGGTGGTGGTCTCTACCAGCGATCAACCGGCTCTGGTTAGGCTTAAAGGCGCCTGGGTAGCCACCGCCATTGCCGAGTATTTTCGTGACCAGGGACAGGATGTGACTTTTTTGATGGACTCAGTGACCCGCTTTGCAATGGCCCAGCGTGAAATTGGACTCGCCATTGGCGAACCCCCGGCCCTGAAAGGCTATACACCCTCTGTCTTTGCCTTGTTGCCCAAGTTGATGGAGCGCACCGGCACCAGCGAACTCGGTACAATCACCGGCTTCTATACGGTCTTGGTTGAAGGCGACGATCTGACCGAACCGGTCACCGATGCGGTTCGCTCCATTTTGGATGGCCACATTGTCTTATCGCGGGCTTTAGCTACCCAAAACCATTATCCGGCCATTGATGTGCTGGAAAGCGTCAGCCGGGTCATGCCGGCCGTTACCGAAAAGTCCCATCGCGCCGCTGCCAGTCTGCTCCGTGATACCCTGGCTACCCATCATAAAGCCAGCGATTTAATCAATATTGGAGCGTATGCTCACGGCTCAAACCCGGCCATTGACCGTGCTATCGTGCTGATGCCGGCCATTTTTGATTTTCTACGCCAGGACGCCCATGCCCCCACTCCATACCAGGAAACATTACAGCGATTGCAAAGCATGGTGCAGTAAGCCAAACGTTTTGGTAAGAAAAGTTGGCAGTATAACAAAGAGAGTGATGAGTAATGCCAAAAACCGAGGAATTTCGTCTGCAATCCATTCTAAATCTCAAAGTAAGCCTGGTTGATAACTTAGAAGTGGAATTAGCTCACCTAAAATTGGCTTATCTACAGGAGACAGAGCAGCTAGAAAATCTACAGCATCGCACCACTGACGAGATGGAATTGTTAAGCCGGCAGCAGCAGGCCGGTTTATTAGATTGCAAAGATATTCAATTACGCCAGCAGTATCTGCAGCGGCTGGCCGAAAGCATGGTACAGCAAACGCTTCGGGTGAAACAGGCTGAACAACAAATGGAAACCAAGCGCGAAGAATTGGTTAAGATGATGCAGGATCAAAAGACCCTGGAAAAATTACGCGAACACCACGAAACCAAACAACGCCAATTTCTACTGCGCCGCGAGGCCGGCATGGTGGATGACATCGTCACCACTCGCTATGCACGTGAAAGGTAAAAAATATGCTTGAACCTATTTTAGCTCAATTTCAACAACAATTATATCAATCTGTCCTTGATACCCTGCGCGGGCTGATGACCGGCTTTAGCGGCAGCGGCTCAAACGGGAGATTACAGGCCCACGCCTCCGAATTCGATCAAATCTTTGAGGCTACGGCTCAACGTTATGGCCTTGACCCGGCCCTGCTTAAAGCTGTGGCCCACGCCGAGTCCGCTTTCTCACCGCTGGCCGTTTCTGAGGCCGGGGCCAAAGGCGTGATGCAGCTCATGGATGCTACAGCCCGGCAACTTGGGGTAAAAGACTCTTTTGATCCAAGCCAAAATATTGAAGGCGGCGCTCGATTTTTGCGCCAACTGCTTGACCGTTACAGCGGCAACGAGATGCTTGCCCTCGCTGCCTACAACGCCGGCCCCGGCGCGGTGGATAAGTGGGGCGGCCTGCCTCCTTACCGAGAAACCCTGACCTACGTTCCCCGCGTCATGGATTTACGGGAGCAGTATCGGGGCTGGACGGCGTAAGTCATTGTAATATTTTTGGCCTATACCATATTTACTAACACAAAATTATGTCAAATTGACTGTGGTGAGATAAACAATGCTCGAAACCGTAGAATTACAACGGCGCGCCTTAAGTTCGCCGGTAGAACAACGCTTTATTCGTCAAAACTCAAATGTCAAAGGGCCGTATACCACCGGAGATTACGTCCGCTGGAAGCTTAACCAAATATTTGGGCCGGATAATTGGAGCCACACCCTGGTTAAAGGCCCAGAAATTGTCACACTCAATGAAATCAACGCTTATGTTCAAGTGGTGGTTCGTTTAACCGTTCAGTTTGCTAACGGCCAACAAGTTATCCATGAGGATGTAGGGATGTGGCTCTTGCAGGCTACTAAAGGGGCTGACCTGGGGAAGACCGCCCCCGAACGATACGAAACGGTTTTCAAGGCGGCCATTACCGACGGGATAAAAGCCTGCGCCGAATACCTAGGCATCTGTTTTCGGCCCTTAACCGATGAAACCTTGAATCAAGAAGTAAATAAAGGCAACAGAGCTAATCGGGTTTTGCTGAACCCACAATTAACCAAAGCTTCGTAAAAGCCAGCGGCCGGAATGGCTGCATTTAACCAAATCAACTTTCAAGAAAGGAATACATTTTGCGAGCGAAACTTCAATACTCTAACCATGCGATGACCCGCATGGCTCAGCGTAATCTGTCCACAGAAGCAATCGAATATACCGTGACATACGGCCAGCGCTTCCATAACGCTGGCGCGATTCACTGCTTTTTAGGTAAAAAAGATATTCCCAAGTTTGATCGCAAACACGACCAGGTCCGCCGGCTTGAAGGAACCGTTGTGCTGCTAGATCCAAAATCGGATACTGTCATCACCGTTTATCGAAATAAGGACGCTCCTTTAGAAATTCGTCGTAAAGCCAAATACAACCTGAAATCAGCTCGTTATGTGGTTTACCTTTAGCCTCATAAATGGCGCCAATCCCTTTTTGTAAACCTTTAACCTCAACCATTTACGTTGCAAATTTCACCCCTTAACAGGAGCTACCGAATGACCGCACCTATCTCTAACAGCGCCACCTTGCGCGCCCTCCAGTTTGCTCTCGACGGCCTCTCGGTGCGCCAGCGCACCACCGCCCATAATATAGCCAATGACGACACCCCCGGCTACAAAGCCCAACATATCAGCTTTGAAGACCAATTGCAGCGGGCGCTCCAGAACAACCCAGGGCAGGGTCTCTCACTAGAAGTAACCAATCCGGCCCATTTAGACTTAACCGGTTCTCAAGCCCCGGCCATCGAGATTCAACAGGAAACCAACCAGCTCCGCAACGA
>CAZDMM010000737.1:0-401 GCA_964505845.1 uncultured Caldilineaceae bacterium | reverse complement strand
ATTGACTTGGAGATGACCAACCTGGCTCAAACTACGATTCGTTACCAAGCCCTCAGCCAAATCTCCGGTATGAAATTTGCTTTGCTCAAATCAATTATTCGGGAAGGCCGCTGAGTTTACCCGGATTTTACGTATCCTTAACTTATCATTTACTGAAACTCTACCCTATCCATGATAAAGTTATCCGTGAGATTAGAAATTCTTGTGAATGAAAGGAGGTGAATCGTATGAATATCAGTCCAGTCTCAATCCCATCTAATCAACCCGTGCTGTCCGATGGGCAAAGCACAAATTTACCAGCCGTTGAAAACAGTATAGACGGTTTTAATGAGATGCTCCAAGCTTTGTCTTCGGTTGCACCGGTCAATTCGGCGGCAGTTTTACCCATTGCCAATAAAAGT
>CAZDMM010000736.1:0-4140 GCA_964505845.1 uncultured Caldilineaceae bacterium | reverse complement strand
GTTAACTCAGGCCGCCATTTGACCAGCTTTGGCGGCAAAAGCCTGGCCGAGGATTTTGGCCTGTTGATGGAGGTGCTGACCGATATTTTGCTCCAGCCCAGTTTTCCTCCTGAAGAGGTAGAAAAAGTGCGCGGCCAGATCATCACCGGCCTCAAAGAGTCGCTCGATAGCACCCGCAGCATGGCCGGGCACTACTTTCGCGAAATTCTTTACACCCCTGCTCACCCCTATGGCCGGCCTTTGAACGGCTCCCTGGAAACCATCCCCGGTTTTAGCCGGGATGACCTAGTTAACTTCTATCGGCAGAACCTCCACCCGCACGATGGAGCGGTGGTAGTGGTGGGGGACGTGGACAGCGAGGCGGTGTATCAAACCCTGGCCGCCACCCTGGGGCAGTGGCAGCCGGCCTATGCCCCGCTCAATACGGCGCTGCCGGAGCCGGCTCCACTGGCTGCCCCGGTGCGCTACATTCACCCTATGCCCACCAAGTCACAGGCCGATGTGGTGCTGGGGGGTATTGGGCCGCGCCGCCAGGACAGCGATTTTTATGCCGCTGAGGTGGGCGACACCATTCTGGGCCAACTGGGCCTGGGGGGACGCATCGGCTTGAGTGTGCGCGATACGGCCGGCATGGCCTATTATGCCCGTACCAGCCTGGGCGGCAACCTTGGCCCCTCTCCCTGGACTGCTTACGCCGGGGTCAACCCGGCCGGGGTGGATAAGGCTGTTGACCTTATCCTGGCCGAAATTCGCCGCTTCCGCGAGGAGTTGGTGAGCGACCAGGAGCTGGCCGACGCTCAAGCCTACCTGACCGGTACTATGCCGCTGCAATTGGAAACCAACGAAGGCGTAGCCTCGGCCCTGCTGGAGATGCACCTGTACCAACTGGGCGATGACTTCATTGCCCGCTACCCGGAGCTGATCCAGGCGGTGACCAAAGAAGAGATTCGCGCCGCCGCCCAAAAATACCTCAACCATGAGATTTATGCCCTGGCCATCGCCGGGCCGTATGATGCGTCAAGCTAATGCAAGGATTCCGCCATCTCACCCCCATCGAGGTGCGTTTTCGAGACCTGGATGCGTTTGGACATGTCAACAACGCTGTCATCTTTACCTATGTAGAAACGGCCCGCGTCCGTTATATCGCAGAGGTGGGGATTCGCCTGCCGCAAACGGGCTGGCACAATCTTTCTTTCATCCTGGCACACATCAATTGTGATTTCCGCCGGCCCATTTTTTACGGCCAAAGCGTAGAGGTCGGCACGCGCACCATCGAAGTGGGCCGGTCGAGCTTTAAGCTGGAGCACCGGGTGGAGGCTAATGGTGAACTGGCCGCCGAGGGTTACGGCGTGATTGTCCATTATGACTATGCAGCCAACCGCAGTGTGGCGCTTTCGGAGGAACTGCGGGCCAAAATAGAAGCGTTTGAGAGGGTAACGTTTGAACGTTTGAACGTTCAGAAGAAAGTGCGGTCATGAATTCTGCTGATCCCTACGCCCACATCACCACCGTCATCTTTGACATGGATGGCACACTCATTAAGCACACCTGGCAACTGAGCCAGCTTACCGAATCGTTGTTTGCCCGTTTTGCCGGGCCGTTGGCGCCGCTAACGCACGATGAATTCTTTGAGTGTTTCTGGCCTAAAAATGAAGATATGTGGTATATGATGGTGGCGGGGGTGATTGATGGCGATACCGCCGCTAAATATAGCTATTTCAACACCCTGCGTGTTTTGGGCAAAGATACCGGGCTGGCCGAGGCGATGGCCGCCTGCTGGAATGAACTGGTGCTGGCCGAGGCCATGCCTTTTGAAGATACCTTTACCGTGCTGGCAGCAGTGCGCCGGAAATATCGGGTGGGGATTTTGACCAACGGCTTCACCACCTTGCAGCGGGGCAAAATCAAGCGGCATGGTTTGGAGGAGCGGGTAGATTTTACCCTGGTTTCCGAGGAGGCCGGCTGCCACAAGCCGGACCGACGGCTTTTTGCAGCCGCGTTGAAACTGGCCGGCGATGTTCCGCCGGAAAAGGCGCTACATGTGGGGGATAGCTGGGAGGGTGATATTGAAGGGGCGCTGGGTGCAGGCTTGACCCCCATTTTTCTGTGCCCGGCCGGCGACAGCCGCACCGCGCCGGGGGTAGTCAAAATTCAGCGTTTGAGTGAACTGTTGGGGGTGTTGGGAATAGTTTAACCTTACAATTTTTAAGAAGTTAGAAACTTCTAATGGCGATGAACGACGGTATTTCTTAAAACGGTGAGCAGGCTTTTGCCATACATTTCACATTGTACCTGCCCCAAAATGCCCAGGCCAGATAGGGTCCGGTAGGTTTTGGGATTGTGGCGGGCAATGTCCATCAAGGCATTGTTGCTGATGATAACATCTGGCTCAACGCCGCGTTCGGCGGCCAGGGTGTTGCGCCACTGGCGTAAAGCCTCGTAGCGGGTCATGGTTTTTTCATCGGGGCGGTGATGATTGGGTTGGTACTGCGGCTGGGGTGCAGCCAACCCCTCCTGGATGGCTTTGAGAATATGCTGGGCGTTGTGCTGCAGCAGCTTAGGCCCTATCCCTTTTATCTCTTGCAAGGCCCGGTCCGTTTCTGGTAAATGCCGGGCCAGCCGAATTAAGGTGAGGTCATCCAGCACCTTGAAGGGAGGGCGGTCGAGTTTGCGGGCAATTTTATCGCGCACAATGAACAATTCTCGCAGCACTGCTTGCTGCTGCGGTTCCAACTCTTTGCTGCCTTTGATGCGCCAAAAATCGCTGGGGTCAAACACTTTGGAGGAAGGCTGAATCTGGGTTTGGCGTTCAAAGGCTTCGCGCGCCTCGGCCAGCCGCCCCTGCTTTTTTAATTCGGCCAACTGCATTTCTCGGAGGGGCAGCAGGTAGTGGGTATCAAAGCGGGCATAATTGAGCGCCTGCTGGGTGAGCGGGCGCTGGCCCCAATTGTGGCGCTGAAATCGCTTGTCAAGTTTAACCCCAAAATACTCTTCTAAAATAGGCCCCAACCCAAAGCGGGGCCAGCCCAAAATGCGCGCCGCCAGCATGGTATCAAACAGGTTGGCAAAGGTAAAGTGGTAATCCCGTTTGAGGCTTAAAAGATCATACTCGGCCGCGTGGAACACTTTTTGAATCGCAGGGTTGGCAAAAAACTGGGCTAACGCAGAAACATCAACGCTGAGGGGGTCAACCAAATAATCAAGCTGGGCGGTTGAAAATTGGATGAGACAGACTTTTTCAAAGTAACTATACAAACTATCGCTTTCAGTATCTACCGCAACGAGAGGTTCATTGGAAAGAGCCTGGACAAGCTGCTTTAACTTAGCCGGTGTATCTATCCAGACGAGTGGTTTTGGAGGGGTTGGCTTGGTATCGGTTGCTAGTTGAGCCATACCGGCGCTTACATCAAAATACTTCAGGTACATTATTTACTCGGAGGAAAGGCCATAAATCTATAATAGCATGAGGTGGTGTCAAGTCCAAATTTCTTAAGCGTTAAGGTTGATTTGGGCCATGTCTGATGCTAAAATAGGGGGTCAACCTTGTGGGACTTTCGCTCTATTGGCTTATAGGGAGGGGCGTGCTATAGTATTAGTGGTCAAATTGGTGTGGAAACCCTTAAAAGTGATTGGCCAAATCAAGCCGCTCCGCCTTAGGTGCGGCTGTTTTGCTCATTTTTAAGGTATGTTTAGGTAAGATTGACTCAATTTCTATGACCGAGTATAATAAACCAACTCCCTGCACCGGGAGCGCCCTTGAGTGAGGTCATGGTAAGTAGCAATGGCACTAAAAGGAAACTTACGAGATTTTAGTACCACCCAACTTCTTAATCTGATCAACCTGGCTCGCAAAACAGGTAAACTTAGTGTTGACAGCCAAAACCTGAATGCTTACCTCTACTTTAGGGAAGGTAGATTGATTCATGCATCTACCACGGCGCATGAGGGGCATTTAGCAGCCATGCTGCTAAAAACAGGCAAGTTGACCAGGGAGCAAGCCGAGGCTCTCAACAGCCAGGCTAACGCTTCGGATAAAGTGATGGGCAAATATCTCATGGATGCCAAGTGGGTGTCCAGAGATGATATTGTGCAGGGGGTAAAAGATTATATGCTAGAGATAGTGTATGATCTTTTTACCTG
>CAZDMM010000735.1:0-4145 GCA_964505845.1 uncultured Caldilineaceae bacterium | reverse complement strand
ATAAAGAAGGCAATCGCCAGGCCGATCAGTACAGCGCCGATGGTGAGGCTGATAATGAGGGTGCGGGCCTGGACAAAAACCACATCGCTGGCCTCATAGGCTTCTTTGCCCTGGGCATCCTTCATCTGCACTAACTCATCCATGGCTTTTACAGACAGGTTGGCAGATTCCTGGAGCTGCAGCAGTACGTTGTAGGCTTCGGCATCTTTATTCTCGCGTGCCAGACGTAAGGCTTCGGCAAACCCTTTCATATAGTCGTCATAGTGGGTCAGCATCTCATTAAAAAGTTTGCGGACCTCATCTTTTTTGATGCTCTTCTCGAATTCAGTCGTATCGGCCTGGAATCTGGCTTCAAAGTCGGAGATTTTTTGAGCTTCGGCTTCTATTTTAGCCGGGTCGTTTTCCAGGATCGCCGAACGGATAGCCATGCGGACGCCGTAGAAATCAATCGAGGCCTGCTTGATGAACGAGATAGATTGAGTTTGATTGAGATACAGTTCATTGAGCATGTTATTAATGTCGTTAGTACTGTTGACGCCAATGAACCCCACGATGCCGGTCATCACCAGCACCGCAGCGAAGGCAAGAAAGAGTTTGTTGCGAATGTTGAGTTTCATAAGCGGTTCCTTTTCAAAAAAATTTATACCCTCAAGGCCCGCAGCAAGCGGGCCGGCACTTCATCCAAAGGTAAGAGGGCCTCGGCGGCTCCAATCTGCCAGGCCACGCCGGGCATGCCAAAGACCACGCTGGTGGCTTCATCCTGGGCAAAGGTGCGCCCGCCCGCCTGGCGAATGGCTAAAAGGCCCTGCGCCCCATCGTCGCCCATGCCGGTGAGGAGGGCCGCGGCGGCGTTGCGGCCCACATGGCGGGCCACCGAACGGAACAGCACATCCACCGAGGGGCGGTGGCGCGAAACCAGGTCGCCTTCGACCAAGGCCACCCGGTACTCGCCGCCGGAGCGACGGACCTCCATGTGGCGCTCACCGCCGGGTGCTAACAAGGCCAGCCCCGGTCTCACCCGGTCGCCATGCTCAGCCTCCTTCACCTGGATGGCCGAAAGTTCGTTCAAGCGAGCGGCGAAGGTGCTTGTAAAGCCGGCCGGCATGTGTTGCACAATCACGATCCCCGGGGCCATGGCCGGAAAGGTGGGTAAAATCCGGGTGAGGGCCTGTACCCCACCGGCCGAGGTGCCAATAGCAATCACCTGGTCGGTTGACTCGTGTAACGCTTCGGTGGCGTCAAAGGATGGTACAGATTTTTGGGCGGGTTTACTCAGGCGGGCATGACGGCTGACATCAACCAGGGCAGCCGCTTTGACCCGTCGCTGCAAATCGGCCATCATGGCCGGTAGCTCGTCCACCAGGCCGATTTTAGGCTTGGCCACCACGTCCACCGCCCCGGCTTCCAGGGCTTCGATGGTAATCTTTTTACCCTTTTCGGTCAGGGCGCTGATGATAACGGTAGGGGTGGGATAGACGGCCATGTATTTCTTGAGAAAAGTAACGCCATCCATTTTGGGCATTTCGACATCCAGGGTGATAACGTCGGGGCGCTCATTCACCAGGATGTCGCGGGCGGCGTAGGGGTCGCGGGCCGCGCCGATGACCTTGATGTAGGGGTCTTGCTCCAGGCCCAATGTTAAAATTTTCCGCACCAGGGCTGAGTCATCTACCACCAGGACCCGGATCTGTTTTTGAGTTGTGCGGGGCGATAGAGCCATGCTCAATTTACCTTACGATATACACCCGACATCACCGGCCGCCAGGGGGTGTTCAAGCCCCACAGCGACTCGGTAACGCTGGTCAACAGCCAGCCGCCGGGAATGGTGACTTCGTACAGCCGTTCCAGCAGCGTGCGCTGGTGGTTGCGGTCAAAGTAATACAAAACATTACGGCATAGAATGACATGGAATGAGTCTTTAAAAGGCCAGGGTGCGCTCATCAAATTGAGCCGCCGAAAGATGCAGGCTTGTTTGAGCCGGGTATTAATCTGCCACTGGTCCAGCCCTACCGGCTGAAAATAGCGCAGCCGCAGGTACTCCGGCAGCAGGTCAAGCCGTCTTTCATCATAAAGACCCCGCTCAGCCCCCTCGATCATCGGCTGGCTGATATCGGTGCCGAGCAAAGCGGCCCTTTCGGATAGTTGGTCCAGCCCATATTTTTCGGCCAAGAGTATGGCCACGGAGTAAGCTTCTTCACCGCTGGCAGCCGCCGCACTCCAGATGCGCCACTTTTCGGTGGGCGGCAGAGTTTCGGTAATTTGTTCCTGAAAAAACTGTAAGACTTCCGGTTCGCGTAGGAAATAGGTGTGATTAGTGGAAACGGCGCGGGCAACCTCGACCGGGAGGCCGGGCATATCGCGCAGGTGCAAATGCTGGTCTAGCTCTTTAAGATCGGCGATGCCCAGGTGCCAGCATAATTTTTTTAGGCGTGGGTACAAAAGAAGATGCTTACGCTCTGGAAAGTTAAGGCCAGTATTGAGGTAAATCCACTGTCTGATTGACTCAAAATGAGGTAGTTCTTCAGGACTCAGTCCAGCTTGATTGGAGATAGAGGGATCATTAAACATCGGTTGGCAAAGATAGGGGAGCATAGTGTTATGAGATAGCCATCAACCCACTTACCTGGGCTGAACTGGCTGCGCTGTTGGTAAGGTGGTGGTTGTTTTTGTTTTCTGTGTAAATATATCGGCATTCTTCTACCAGAGTCTATAAATTCTGCATAAACGTTTCCATGCGGTCTTTTTCTGCTTTCAAAGCGAGGCTGACCCGATTAAGCTCCTCTTCAAGCTCGGCCAGTTCCGTGGGCGCCTCATCTAATTGGCCTGTTTGCCCTATCGTCTCCAAAGATTCGCACAAAGCGGCCAGGCGCATGGCTCCAAAGTAAGCGCTGCTAGGCTTGAGGGTATGGGCGGCCCGGTACAAAGCCTGGCTATCACCCTGTTGCAGAGCAGATTTCATTTGGGCTAGCAAGGGGAGCGCCGTTTCAAAATAGAGATCAACCAGTTCTTTCATCATTGGTGGGGCTTGTTCGCCCAGCAGTTGGTACAGGCCGGCCAGGGCCTGGGCGTCAAGGGCTGGGGCAGCCTGGTTTAGATGGGTTTCGTTACCGTTTACGACCCCTGAGCCGGGCGGTTGGCTGGAAAGCGCCGCAACCTGCTCTAACAGACTGGCCGGCCGGCAGCGTTGGAGCGCCTCGGCTAACTCTTCGGGGCGGACCGGCTTGCTGACGTAATCATTCATCCCGGCCTCAAGGCAGCGTTCTCGATCTCCCTGTAGGGCATTGGCCGTCATAGCGATGATCCAGGGTCGTTGGCCGGCCGGCCACTGCTCCTGGATGCGGGCTGTGGTTTCCAGGCCATCCATTTCGGGCATCTGCATATCCATCAATACTGTGTCATAGGGCTGGCGCTGCAACGCCTGCAGCACTTCCAGACCGTTAGCGGCCACGTCGGCCCGGTAGCCCAAGCGCTCTAACAGATGTAAGGCAACTTTTTGGTTGACGATGTTATCTTCGGCCAGGAGGATGCGGAGGGGGTGGCGCTGGCCCAGTTCAGCCTCGAACACCGGCTGGGATTTAGGGGGCTTGATTTTGACCGGCTGACCTTGAAAGACGGCCAGAAGGGTGTTGTACAACTGAGAGGGTTTGATAGGCTTGGTCAGAAAAGCCGCCCATTCAATCTGGTTAGCCTGTTCAGCCTGCTCTCGCTGCCCCAGCGAGGTGAGCATTACCAGAGGAAGTTTAGCCTGAACCTTGCCTTGGCCGGCCTGCTTCTCCGGCCCGGCGTCTTCTTCCAGGCGGCGAATGGCAGCCGCCACCGCCATCCCGTCCATGTCGGGCATCTGCATATCCAAAATAGCCAGGTCAAACGGGCTGCCCTGGCCAAGCCAGGCCAGCGCCTCCTGGCCGGAGGGGGCCGCGCGAGGCAGCATGCCCCAGGCCAGGGTTTGGCGGGTCAAAATCAGGCGGTTGGTGGCGTTATCATCAACAATCAGCACTTTTTTGCCGGCCAATTCAGGCTGTTGGCCGCGCAGGTAAACGCGCGGCTGGCTGGGGGCTGCTTCGGCCAACAGGGTAAAGTGGAAGGTAGACCCCTGGCCGGGAATCCCGTCGCTTTCTACCCACATCACACCGCCCATCATCTCG
>CAZDMM010000734.1:0-4151 GCA_964505845.1 uncultured Caldilineaceae bacterium | reverse complement strand
ACGGTCGGCTTTCTGAGTACGCTTAAGCTGACGGAATGAGACTACCCACTATTGGGTAAATAAAAAGAGCCGCCCACCGTTGGACGGCTCACCTTATTAAATTACGGCCGCTTAAGCTGTGGCTTTTACTGGGCTGGGCTGAATCGGAAACAGTTTTGCGGGAAACTTAGGCAGGTCGGTTTGCTTTAGCACCGCAAACCAGTTATCGTACACTTGGGTTTCCAGGTCGAACCACTACTCGGTCAGAGTTTGCACTTTCTCTGTCAGCGCCACGGCTTCTTTGGGCAGACCTTTGACTGAAACCACCTCTTTGAAGAACAGTTGAAAGCTAGTTTCCTGGGCTTCCAGGGTCTTATGCACTGACTCCTGAGAGGTGTCCAGGGTCTTGGTCCAAATCAGGGCAGGGTCGAACTTGTCCACCTTTTGCACCGCCTCAAACCAACCGGTCCACGTCTTAACTTGCACATCAGCCCACTGGTTGATGACCTCTAAGTTTTGTTTTAGGTAATCCATCAATATCCTCCTACTTTGATAATCATCGGCTAAACTTATTAGCACTTCAAGTAACCCTTAAAAAGGGAGGATAGTAGAGCCTTCTGACAACACAGGAGAAAAACATGGCTAACTGGATTGAAAAAAATTATCCAAAAGGGAAACAAATAGAAGCTCACTATCCATACGGTGAGCGAGTTAAAGCTACAGTTATTGACCATATTATCTATGATATACCACCTTTTGGTAAAAAGATAAGCGGTGTTGTAGTACAACTCGTCGACAAGCCGACAATTTATCTAAATATTGAGGGGTCATTTCTTCTTGAGGATGGGAGTGGCACACAACTATTGACTGGAGTTTAGATCCGATATTTTTTACTTCATTGAAAACGCTTGGTGCTCAGTACCAAGCGTTTTTTATTTACTAGCCTCTACACCGTCACCCTGGCCGCGGCCAACGGCCAGGCCACTTACCTCTTCACTCGCACCAACTACATCGCCGTGATCCCGGCCGGCGCTTTCCAGGAGGAGAACGGCCAGGTGGTGATGGATATTGAACGGGCCGCCGGGCATGCTGACGAGGTCGCCGAGGCGGTGGTTGAGGCTGAACGTGTGGCCGATGAGGCCGACGAAGCGGCACTCTCGCTGGGCCGGATGGACGAGCTAATGGGCGAGCGGCCGGCCTTGAGCGCCGCGGAAACCCGCGCCGCCTTGTCCGGCGACTCCGGGAGCGGCTTGAGCAGCCGGTTGAACAACTGCGCCAACTCCTTCACCGCCGGCATGCCGGTCGAGACCGAGCAGGGCCAAAAACCCATTGAGGAAACCAAGATTGGCGACAAAGTGCTGGCCGAAGACCCGGACACGGGTGAGCAGGGTTATTTTGAGGTCGTGGCTCTCACCAACCACCCAACCGATGAGGTGATGCGGGTCACGGTGGAGGCTGAGGCTGAGAAAGAGAGCTTTGACATCACCACCGCCAAAGTGGTCCCCCCTGCCCTAAGCGGCCCATTTGTGGCCTACGGCGGCGGCATCACCCACCCGGACTTGCTGTTGCGCTCCGGGAAGAAACTTACCGGCCCGGCAGCAGGTTATCTACGGTTTGCTCGATCACCCCAAAAAAGCAGCACCACTGCCCCGCCAGCACCGACGGCCGGGAACGCAGCCCAAAAATCACCCCAGCGCGGGGGGCGCGGACTTCGGCGATGACATCACCGTAAAGGTTGTAGATTTGCCCCAGCAGCGTCCCAGCGGCGATTTCGGTTTCAAAGGGTAAACCGGCCTGGCCCACAAACATGCCGGTGGCCGGAGCCAGCAAGGCAATCTGGTGGCCCTGACGCCAGCGGACGGCATAGTGAGCCTCACCCTCGATCATCCCGTAGTGGCGCATGACGTTGAGATAACTGCCGGCTAAATCCTGGGCCACGGCGTGAAAGTCGCCGGTTAAAGTACGGCAGTTGCCCCCCAATTCTACGGTGATCCCTGCCTTGCCCTGGCCGGCGATCATCGAACTGGGGTTGCCGCCGCCGGTGGGGCTGGTGAAAACCAACGACCACTGCGGCCCCATGGCCGCCGCCAGTTCCCGGCTGGCCGGGTTGTCGGAGGCAAAGATCATGTGAGCCAGGTAGGAATGTTCGCCGCCGGAGTGGATGGCAATCTGCAAATCGCACTGGTCACGCATGGCTTGCCAATGAACATAGGCGGCTCGCTCGGTGGGGTAGCCATCGGCCTTGCCGGGGTAGATGCGATTCATATCGTAAGAGAAAGTGTCCAGCGGGTCGCCCCGGGTGCCGGCGGTAAAGGCGGCCACATTCATAGCCGGCACGGCCACAATCGTGCCGCGTAATTTGGCCGGATTGACTTGCTGCAAGGCCAAAAAAATGGAGAAGGGGCCTTCGGGTTCATCGCCGTGGGTGGCTCCGTTGAGCCACAGGGTTGGTCCAGGCTCAACCCCGCGATAAACCAAAAGCGGGATTTCCCGCTCGCGGCCATACATATCCGGACCGATGGGCAGGCCCCCCCGCCCCATCCGGCCCGGCTCAACTGCTACAGTGCCGATAGTGAGTGGTTCGGTCATGGGAAAAGCATCTCCTTTGAAAATAGCCCTCACCCCCAACCCCTCTCCCATTGGGAGAGGGGAGTCGCGTCAGCGACGGGGTGAGGGATTTTCATCGTCGGTGGTGTGCCGCAGGCTCATGATGACTCCTTTGAAAATAGTCCACAGATTACACAGATAAACACAGATGAAGAGAATAAAATAAAAAATCTGTGGCCATCTGTGCGCTTCGCGTCTGTAGACCCTTGTTTTCGTTCTCAGTGTCGCCCCTTTGGAACTGTCCGACCCCTTACAAAACAGATTCATATTTGATGCCCCACCCCTCGCGGCGGATTCGCTCCGAGAGTTCGTAGGCGTAGATACGTTCTCCCGTTACCCCGCGCCCATCCTGCAGCGCCAAAAAGATAAAGGCTTCGGCCAGGAGCAGCGGGTCTTGCCATTGAGCTTTCTCTTCTTCGCTCAAGCTGTCGTAGTGGGCCTGGGTGACAGAGGTGGGCTTGAGGCGCAGGGGGCTGTCGAGTTTAGCCAGGTTGAGAATATTGACCGCAATGTTATAGGGTTGAAGCTCCAGCGCCAGGGCCAGGCTAAAGCCCTCCAACCCAAATTTGGAGGCGCAGTAATCCGTTTCCAGCACAAAGCCCTTCACCCCGGCGTTAGACGAGACGTTGATGATGCTGCCCCGGCCGTTGGCTCTCATACTTTCCAGGAAAAATTTGCAGGCCAAAAAGGGGCCGCGCAGGTTAACTGCCAGGGTGCGGTCCCAATCGGCCACCGTCATCTCGGCAAAGGCTTTGAGAGGCAGGCGGCCGGCATTGTTGACCAGCACATCCAGGCGGCCAAATTGGCCCAGCGTCTGAGCAGCCATGTGACGCACGGCCTCCTCCTGCGAGATGTCCAGCGCCAGGGTTACAACCCGTCCCCCTTCCGCTCGGATCAAGGCAGCGGTCCGGTTGAGTTCCGCTTGGGTGCGAGCCACGGCGATCACTTGCGCGCCCTGCCGGGCATAAGCCACAGCGACGGCTTGCCCCAGGCCCCGGCCCGCGCCGGTGATTAAGGTGATCTTATCTTTCAGTAGCATGATATTTTCTACGGTTCAGGATAGGACCAACTGGTGGGGTGGGGTTGGATGAGTTCGACGGTCAGGCCGGGGGTTTGGTCGGGGTAGACAAAGGCTTCAAAACCATCGTTGGCGTTGAAGATTTTGTCCTGGTAGATGGGCACTCCCAGGCGGCGCAAATGCGCCACATCGGCCTCGATGCTGTCGGTCTGCAGGGCGATATGCTCCAGGCCCTCCCCTCGCTTTTCCAAAAACTGGTAGACCCGCGAGGCCGGGTTCCAGTTCTGCACCAGGTGCAGCCAGCACTCGTTGCCCAGCAAGATGCGGGCATCAAGCTGCATGCCCTGCCCCTGGTCGTGGCGAAAGTCCCGCGCCCGCAGGCCAAATAACGCCTCAAATCGCTCGCAGGCTGCCCCCAGGTCTTTCACCGCCAGGCCGATATGCTGCACTCGCATGATGCCCATCACGTGGCTGACCCTGCCCTGCACACTCTCAGGATAGGACCAACTGGTGGGGTGGGGTTGGATGAGTTCGACGGTCAGGCCGG
>CAZDMM010000733.1:0-4152 GCA_964505845.1 uncultured Caldilineaceae bacterium | reverse complement strand
ACCACAGCGCCGGCTGGCTGGAAGCGGGGCTGGTCTTTTCATTTGAAAAGTTTATGCTGGATGTGGAGGGGCTGTTGATGATGAGCCGCCTGCTGGACGGCATCGAGGTGAGTGATGACACCCTGGCCCTGGACACGCTGGCCGAGGTGGGGCCGGGCGGCCACCATTTTGGCACGGCCCACACCCTGGCCCGCTTTCGCCACGAGTTTTACTTGCCCATCCTGAGCGACCGCCAAAATTACGAAGCCTGGGTGGAGCAGGGGTCGCTCGATGCGGGGCAGCGGGCGCACCGCCTGTGGCGAGAAGTCCTGGCCAGTTACGAAGCGCCGCCGCTCGACCCGGCCATTGAGGAAGCACTGCGCGAGTACGTGGAGAGAAGAAGGGGGAAGGATGAGGGATGAAGGATGAAATTGCAGGATTACGTGTAAGAACAGAATTTTCAGGCACGCATAAAAGAATCAACATTCTTCAATTTGTCATCCTCCAAATTACAATTCTGGGATAGCCTGGTTGGTATGGCCCGGATTTTTAGCCGCCTTCAAGAGAGCGATTTTGAGGGCAGCAGAGGTAGCCGGTTCAACTTCCTGGCCATTCACATAGAGTTGGTCTTGACGCGCCCCAATCAGGATGTAGTCATACGCTTCAGCCTCTTTGCGGTTTGGTTTGCGGGCGGTAGAGAGAGACCCCTGCCAAATCAAACTGATGGCCCCCTCGTAACTTTTGGTCTGTTTAAAAATCTCAATCGTACCTTTACCGCCGAGCAATGCTTTCTGAACCTGGCGCAGCAAATTGTGAGCATCCACCTGCCGCAAGAGGTCGGCGGCTTGTTGATTGCGTTGAGCCGTTAGAAGGCTCAAATCCAAAGGCTCAACAACCGCTTGCTGGCGAGCTTTATCGGCTTCGTGGAGTTGGCGGAGTTCATTCAGCCAATCGTCGCCCATCGAGGTACTCCTTTCACCTCATAATTCCCGCAACCTGAATCGCTGGATTTTCCCCGTAGCCGTTTTGGGCAGCTCTTTAACAAACGCTACCCAGCGGGGACGCTTATACTCCGCCATCTGCTCCCGGCAGTATTGAATCAAGGTTTGGGCCAGTTCGTCGGAGGGGCTGTAGCCTTCGCGCAGCACCACAAAGGCTTTGGGCTTGACCAGGTTCGATTGATCCTCCCGCCCGATCACGGCACATTCCAGCACCGCCGGGTGGCTAATCAAGGCACTCTCCACCTCCATGGGCGAAACCCAGATGCCGCCGACCTTGAGCATGTCGTCCGAGCGGCCGGCGTGCCAGTAGTAGCCGTCCTCGTCAACGTAATATTTGTCGCCGGTAAAGAGCCACTCCCCCCGAAAGGTGCGCTGGCTGCGCTCGTACTGGTGCAGGTAAAATTGGGCGGCGGTTTCACCTTTGACCAGCAAATTGCCGATTTCGCCGCGTGGCACTTCGTGGCCGGCCTCGTCCACAATCTTGAGTTCATAACCCTCAAAGGGTTTGCCGCTGCTGCCGGGGCGGATGTCGCCGGGCCGATTGGAGATGAAGATGTGGTAATTTTCGGTAGAGCCAATGCCGTCAATGATGTCCAGGCCGGTGGCGGCTTTCCATTGATGCCAGATGGGGGCGGGCAGGGCCTCGCCCGCCGAGACGCACAGCCGCAGCGAGGAGAGGTCATATTTTTGAGTGAAATCCGGCACGGCCAGCATGGTAGCGTAGCCGGTGGGGGCATTGTAGAGGATGGTCGGCTTGAACTCGTCTACTATCTCCAGTAGGTTGGTGGCGACGCGGGGCGGCCCGGCAAAGAGCACCACGCTCGCGCCCACGTACCAGGGAAAAATGAGGTTGCCGCCGGTGCCAAAGGTAAAAAAGAGCTTGGCGGCGGCAAAGGTGCGGTCGCTCTCGACCAGGCCCAGCACATTCATGCCCCACAGGTGGGAGGTCAGCGGGTAATCTTTGTGGGCGTGCAGGATGCCTTTGGGTTCGCCGGTGGTGCCGCTGGAGTAGTTGAGGGAGCAAAAGTCATCGCGGTGGGTGGGAGCGGCGGCCAGCGAGGTCGGCTCGCCGGCAATCCAGTTGCGGTAATTTATCTCCCCTGGTTGACTCGTCCCCACCACAATCACATGCTCCAAAAAGGACTGCTCGGCGCGGATTGGCTCGATCAGCGGTAGGAGCATGGCGTGGACAATCAGCACCCGCGCCCGGCAGTCGCGCAGGATATAATCATATTCCGGGGGCTTGAGCAGGGTGTTAAGCCCAACCGCAATCGCGCCGATTTTGACCGTACCAAAAAAAGTTGTGACCCACTCCGGCCCATCCAGGCACAAGATTCCTACATAATCCCCCATTCGCACCCCCAATTTTTTGAGGGCATGCCCCACCTGGTTGACCTCGTTGGACACCTCCCGAAAGGTCATATTCCGTTCTCGGCTGTACAGGGCCACTTTATCGGGCCGGGCGGCCAGGTTGCGTTCCAAAATGTCCACAGCATTGTAAAAAAGTGGTAGTTCTGCAGCACGCATCGGCATAATAATAGCTCCTCCTTACGATGATTTAGTAATTGGTAATTGGTTATTATATGCTCAATTACCAATTACTATTTACCAATTACCTCCCATTTTGTCCTCATAATTGATGAAAATTCCCCCAAGTTCCCCCACTTTCCTCAGTTCCCTGTCTTCACTCCTTCCCAATCACCTCGCGTGCAATCACAATGCGTTGAATATATGAGGTTCCCTCATAAATCTGCAAGCCTTTGATGTCTCGATAGAAGCGTTCGACCGGGTACTCGTTGGAGTAGCCGCGCCCGCCATGCAGCAGCACCGCTTCGGAGGCGATGCGTACCGCGGCTTCGGTGGCAAAGAGCTTGGCGATGGAAGTTTCGCGGGTGGTCGGGAGTCCCTGCTGTTTGAGCCAGGCGGCCCGATAAACCAACAGCCGGGCGGCCTCGATCTCGGCAGCCATGTTGGCGATGGCCGCCTGCACCATCTGGAAATCGCCGATGCGCTGGCCAAATTGGCGGCGCCGGCGGGCAAACTCCACGCAGGCATCCAGGCAGGCCTGGGCGACTCCCACCGCTCCGGCGGCTACCCCCAGCCGGCCATGATCCAGGGCCGACATCGCTACCTTGAAGCCCTGCCCCGGCTCACCCAACAGCGCGCTCTTGGGCACGCGGCACTCTTCCAGCAGGATACGGGCATGGTCCGAGGCGCGATGGCCCAACTCCTGGCCGGGCATCTCCAGCCGGCGGAAACCGGGCGTATCGGTGGGCACGATGAAAGCGCAAATGCCGCGATGCCGGGCGGTGCGGTCGCGGCTGGCAAAAACCAGGGCCACATCGGCGATGTTGCCGTTGGTGATCCAGATTTTTTCGCCGTTGAGCACGTAGCTGTCGGCCTCCTCGCGGGCGGTACTTTCCATGCCGGCGGCATCGGAGCCGGCGTTGGGTTCGGTCAGGCAGTAGCAGCCGATCATTTCACCGCTAGCAAGTTTGGGCAAGTATTGCTGCTTCTGTGCCTCCGTGCCCCAATCGCGCAGGCACATGGAAACCAGCCCGGCATGCACCGCCAAAAAACCGCGCACCGAGGAGTCGGCCCAGCCTAATTCCTCATAAACCAGGGCAAAGCTGACATAATCCAGCCCGGCGCCGCCATACTTCGGCTCGACCGGGCCGGTCAAAAAGCCCAATTCGCCCATGCGCCGCACCAGGTGGAGCGGAAACTCTCCTTTTTCGTCCGCCTCGCGGGCCAGCGGGGCCACTTCTTGCCGGGCAAATTGGCGGGCAAGCTGCCGGATACGTTTTTGTTCGGGGGTCAGGTCAAAATTCATGCCGGGTTGCAGAAACCAGAAGGTGTTTTTTACTATCCCCCAAATTTTATCACCTATTGGTTTCTATGACAACCCCGCATGGTGGACAGCACGGCATGGTCAAAGCTCCACTTTTGGGACAAAGCTTACCTGGAGCTTCCGGGAAGGTTTATCAAACGTCATTTTCCTCCCGCTTTGTGACATTCTGATTAAAGCGTGATATAGTTCGTCTCACATCACCACTCCCGACGAAGCGCGGGCCATGCCCGGCTTAAAGGGAAAAGAGGCCGTGAAGTTTTAAAGTAGGGGGAAACATGGGTGAGATTATCGAAGGCAGTTTATTGTGGCAGCCCTCCGCCG
>CAZDMM010000732.1:0-4158 GCA_964505845.1 uncultured Caldilineaceae bacterium | reverse complement strand
GGAAGTCAAACTCGCCCGTGGCCTGGTCAAGATAGAGATGGCCCATTTCATGCACTGCCAGCAAATTCATGTAGGCGGTCAGGTCAATGCCGCCATCCGGCTGGCCGTACACGGTCTGCATGACCTGGGCCGCCGCCGGTGAGAGGCTTTCCAGCGGCGGGGTGATCATGTTCCAGAGTTCGCTGTTCTGGCCGGCCACCACCAGGGTGCGCTGATCAATAGTTTGGGGGATGCCGTACATGGGCGAGCCGGTATATGCCTGCCACTGTTCAGGGGCCAGCACCAGGACGCAAATCTCTGCCTCAAAATCAAGCGCCGATCCCAGAAAGCGGTAGGCTCTCTGGCAGCGAGTAGCAGTTTCCTGGGCGCGGTGTTCCAGGCCAGGGCTGGCATAGACCCGGATTTCAACGCCTGGTATTGGGTCAAGATCAGCGTAGTGCGTTGAATTTTCCATAGTGTTGCCCCTACGTTATTGCTTTAAAGCTACTACCCCGGCTGCCGGTAATTAAGGACAACCTCACCGGCGCTCCGCTGCTGCTCACTGGCCAGGTGGGGCGCGATATTTTTGGCAAACCAGGTTGGGCCAAATGTTTTGGCCCCACTCTCGGCATTTGCCGGGCTGTCCCAGGATAGAATGACAATCAGGCGGTCCTCGGCCACCTTGACCAGGTTGATTCCCTGGAATCCGGGCAGCTCTTTAAGAATTTCCAGCCCTTCCTGCTCCGCAGCCAGGCGTATTTGCTCAACCGGCACTTTTAAATGAAGGTGGTTAACAACGGCAAACATAAAGTTTCTCCTTGCTTTCTGCTATCAAACAAGCTTAACCCTGTGGCCCAGGATGGTCAGGAAGAAGTAGGCCAGAATGAGACCCGCCGCCATCAGCGTTACGTGAAAGCCATACTCGATGGCCAGCAGCGCGTTCAGCGCCATACCGCTGTGGATGTGCAGGCTGTCGTGCGGCCACCAGCTTATGAGCAGCCAGGCGATGGAAAGATAGGCGGCCAGGGTTAAGCCCGAAGAGGCCGGCGCAATCGCCTTGACCAGCGGATACCCGAAGATCAGGAATGACGCGCCCAGGCCAAAGAGGAGCGCTTCGAACACACCCAGGATCATGAAGAGGGGCACTTGACCTCCGGAGGGCACAGGAAAGTCGGGCGGCGGGGCCCAAAATCCGCCTAAAGGCCCATTGGGGCTGGATAAAAAGGCCAAAACTGCAAAGGCCAGGGTGGTAATGATAACCTTTACCCGCACGTTGGTTTGCTTTTGTTCTTTGATGAATTGACTTTGGGTTGACATTTTTCATCTCCTGACTAAAAACTCTGATACGGCTATCTGTTAACGATAGCTGCTCACTGATTGCTTTTCCTTTTGCTACTGCCCCGGCGATGGAGCCACGCCAAGCTGCTGCAATAACCCCAGAAAATCGGCCTGACTCCACCGTTCTACACACTTGCCATTGACAAAGCGGAGAATAGTAGCACCGGTTAAATTGATCGGCTTGCCTGTTGGGGGGATCCCCATAAAGTCGCCTTGATGAGTCCCCCGCACCACAAAACTACAGGCAACCTTATCCCCTTCGCCCACTAAATTATCAAGCGCCAGTTGACAATCAGGAAAGGCCCCCCAAAAATTCTGGTAAAACTGGGTAATGCTGGCCAGGCCCGGTTCCACGCCAACAAGACCGTGTAAAACGGCATTGGCGTCGTAGAGTTCAAGATAGGCGCTTTTATCCTGCTGACGGTTAAAATTTTCCGCCGCCCGAGGTAAAACTGCTTTATTGTGTTCCGCAGACATGAGTTTCTCCTTTGTTGAAACCGGTTTTATCTTTAACCTTGCCCCGGCGTGGGGATGACGCCGAGTTGTTGCAACATGCCCAGCGTGTCCCAGTTGGTCCGTTGCTCAGTCACCTGGCCGTTGGTAATCGTCAGGATGCTGATGCCGCTCACGGTGGCCTGCTTGCCCGTAGGGGGCACGCCCGGCAGCGGGCCGGTGTTAGTACCGCGGGCCGTCCAGCGGCCGGCTACCTTGTCCCCTTCCACAATCAGGTCTTCGAGGGTCATCTGAATATCAGGATAGGCGGTGCGGTAGGTGGTGATGAGCTGCTTGTAACCTTCCGGCCCAGGCGGCAAGGGTGGTGTGCCGGGATCATGGTTGGTGAAGTTGGGGGCAATCAACTCGTCGGCTGGGGCTAAGTTGCCGGTGTTGAAGCTTTCGGCCAGAAAATAATGAGCGATTGCTTTGTTATCTGCCATTGGATATTTCTCCTTTGCTAAGTGGCTTTAACTTTGAACTGTAATCTCGTAGCTCTCGCGGGTGGGCGGTGCAGCGAGGAGGTCTTTGAATTTATTGATCTGCTCCTGATAATAGCCGCTCTGCTCGTTGGCATTGGCGTCGGCCTCACTCTCCCAAAAACTAATGGTTAGACCCTTGCCGCTGGCGCGGTCGGTGAGAAGATACATGGCTTTGAAGCCTTTCTGCGTTCTCGCCGCCGGCATAGCACTCTCCGCAAAAAGCGTTACGGCTTCATCCAGGCGATCAGGTTTCATCTGGGTTACAGTGACCCGCGCAAACATAATTTTGTTTCCTTTCTCTGCAATGGACTTTGAATAAAAGTAAAAGGCGTTGGCTCAATCCAAGGGTAAATCGTAAATCGTAAATCGTAAATCTAAAATCGTCTAGTTTTCCAGGTGATAAAACTCGCGCCGCCCCGCTTCGACCAGCGGCAGCATGCGGTTGAACCACTCGCCAAACTCCGGCATGCCAAAAACTTGGGCAGTCATCTGCTCCCATTCGGCCAGGCTAGAGACCTCGACTTCGGTGACAACTGTAAAGAAAGGGCCGCTGGCATCGGTCAAAATGCGATAAGTGCGACCTGCCCCTAATTTGGGAAAAGCTTCCTTAAATAGGGCAACCAGTTCATTCCCCCGGCCATATTTGGCCTGAAAGACATCACGGACGACAAGCATAATTAACCTCCTTGCCTGCTGAAAAATTTTAGAGTTTGTCTGAAAAGCTTCCCGGAGGCTTGATCTTGAACGAAACCGGTTGTGAATCGAGAACGTATCTCTCAAAACCAGCCTTCGGGAAGCTGAACCCTCGGACTCTTCAGACCTTAAAACTCACACCGCCAGTTTTTCAATTTCTTCCAGGAAGTACACGTCAGGCCGGTCCACCACCCCCGCCTGCTGCATCTTAGCGGCGAGTTGCGGAGATTGGACAAACTTTTGGGCGCTTTCCAGGCTCTCCCACTCAAAGATTACCAAAATCTCGTTGGGGTCGTGAGCGTTGCGGAATAGCTGTCCCCCCTGGGAGCCGCCCGCCCGGCGATCTGTGGCGTCGTCGTCAAAAACCGGCTTCCACTTGGCATAATCCTCAATTTTATGGCGAACTAATACGTGCAGCATCGGTTAAACACTCCTTGCAACAACAATTTTGATGAGCAGAAAGATGGTTATGCCAACCCTAGTTGGCGCAGCATGGTGGCGGCATCAAAATACAGCCGATCTTTAACAATCTTGCCGCCCTGGATTTCTTGCACTTCACAAAATGGGATATCTACGGAACGACCGGTGGGCGGAATTGGCCCGGTTGGGCCGGCTAAGGGGCCGGCGTGAGAACCCCGGCCTCGAAACTCTGTGACCACGCTGTTATCATTGGCGGCCATGTGGGTTATTTCTACCTGGGCGTCGGGAAAAGCATCCATCCACACATGAATGAACCGCTTGTAGCCTTCGTGCCCGGAAAAGGTCATCCCCATCGGCACATTGACAATTTCAACCGTCTCTCCGTACTGAGCCAGGGCGCGCTCCACATCCTTGGTGTTGAACGCCTCGTAAACGGTCTGAGCAATTTTGACATTTTCTTGAATTGACATACTTATTCTCCTTTATTGATGGGTTAATTAAATCCAGCAGCAATCGTCCTGAACCAGGGGCCGCGTTCGAGGTACGATAGCTCTGCATTAAACTCATTATCCATTGACATGTACTGACTCATAACTTCCTGAATCATGGCGCTGCCGGTGGCGGTGCGGGCTAGCAGCACACCACCGGGCTTGAGACAACTCTTGGCCTGTGCTACCACTGCTCCAAATTGGGCTTCGGTCAACCAGTCGGCAATATTGGAGAGGCTGATCAGGTCATACGGGCCATAGGCGGC
>CAZDMM010000731.1:0-4167 GCA_964505845.1 uncultured Caldilineaceae bacterium | reverse complement strand
CAAGCGAAGGTCCAGAAATTGCAGCGGCCAAGACAGAGGTTTACCTGGAACAATATCGTCGGCCTAGTGCAGCCGAGGGCTGGCACTTTCTCACCGGTGAGCAGGCGGCGATTGTCCAATTGACCCAGGCGGCTGGCTTTCATTACCAATATGACGCGGACAAGGGCGAATATGCTCATCCCACCGGGATTATGGTGGTTACGCCAGGGGGAAAGCTGGCTCGCTACTTCTATGGCATTGATTTTCCGGCCAGAGATTTGCGCCTAGGCTTGGTTGAAGCGGCGGCCAATGAAATTGGCTCACCCGTAGATCAACTGCTGTTATTGTGTTATCACTACGACCCTACGGTAGGCCAGTATACTGTGGCGATTATGAACATTATTCGTCTCGCTGGTCTGACAACGGTAGGCGCAATTGGTGCAGTTATTGCCATCCTGGTGCGGCGCGACCGGGGACGAAGGTTAAGTTATTAGGATTAGAGAAAGTTTATGTGGGAATTTCCGTTATTTCCAGAGCAAGCCTCAACGATCGCCAGTGGTGTTGACGGGGTTTACTTCCTGCTGGTTGGACTTAGCCTATTTTTTGCTGTGGTCGTTTTATTTTTCATCCTGTTCTTCGCCATCAAATATCGGCGCGACTCCAGGGCTGAACGTTCTGGGCTTGTTTTTGAGAGCAGAACCCTGGAATTTATCTGGCTGTTTGTCCCCTTAGTATTGGGGCTAGGGGTATTTGTCATTCAAGCCAAAGCTTATTTCGATCTATATCGTCCGCCGATTAATGCCCTTGAAATTTATATTGTTGGCCGACAGTGGATGTGGAAAGCTCAACACCCAGAAGGACAAGACGAAATCAATAAGTTGCATGTGCCGGTCAACCGTCCCGTTCGGTTGATTATGACCTCTCAAGATGTCATTCACAGTTTTTATATTCCAGCTTTTCGGGTCAAACAAGATGTGCTGCCGGACCACTACACCAGTATCTGGTTTGAAGCCACCCAGCCAGGCACTTATCACCTCTTCTGTGCCGAGTACTGTGGCACCGATCACGCCGAGATGGGTGGCAGCGTCATTGTGATGCCGGAAGCGGAGTATCAGCAGTGGCTAACCGACGATAGTGGGAATGTGCCGCTGGCCGAGGCCGGTGAGGCTCAATTTCAACAACTTGGCTGCGCTACTTGCCACCGGACCGATAACCAGGGGCGTGGCCCCTCGCTGGTGGGCCTGTTTGGGCAAGAAGTGGAATTAGAGGGAAGGCAAACGGTTACAGCCGATGAGGAGTATCTGCGTGAGTCCATTGTTAATCCCCAGGTCAGGATTGTGGCCGGTTATCCCTCCATTATGCCCACCTACCAGGGCAAAATTAGTGATGAAAGGTTGCAGCAAATTGTGGCTTATTTGAAATCGTTAGCGGCTGATGGAGGCGAAGAATAATGCTTGGTCCGACGACGCAGCTTGAAAAAGGCAGTCCCCGCCAGAAGGGACTCGTGACTTCTCACGAACATTTTCTGAATGTTGACTACAGTATTAAATCCTGGTTGTTAACGACCGATCACAAACGGATCGCCCTGCTTTACTTGGTCTCGATTTCGATATTCTTTGTCATAGGTGGCATTTATGCCATGCTCATCCGCCTGGAGTTGTTGACCCCTAGCGCTGATGTTTTAGGCAGCGGGGATATGTATAACCAGGTTTTCACCATGCACGGCTTCATCATGGTTTTCTTCTTCCTGATCCCGTCGATTCCGGCCACGATGGGTAACTTTCTAATCCCACTGATGATTGGGGCTAAAGACCTGGCTTTTCCCCGACTGAACCTGGCCAGTTGGTATGTCTATAGTATTGGCGGTCTATTCACCGTTCTCGTCTTGGCACTGGGTGGGGTGGATACCGGCTGGACTTTTTACACCCCATATAGCAGCACCTATTCCAATAGTTATGTCATCTTGGCGGCCTTGGGCGCTTTTTTCGCCGGTTTCTCTTCTATCTTTACCGGGATTAACTTTATTATCACCATTCACAAGATGCGCGTGCCAGGGATGACCTGGTTCCGGTTGCCGCTGTTCGTTTGGGCGCATTATGCTACCAGCGTTATTATGGTTTTGGGGACACCCGTGATAGCGATTACCCTGCTGCTGGTGGGCATCGAACGTATCTTCCGCATTGGCATCTTTGACCCAGCCTTGGGCGGTGACCCTATCCTGTTTCAGCATCTCTTCTGGTTCTATTCGCACCCGGCCGTTTATATTATGGTTTTGCCTGGTATGGGTGTCATCAGCGAGTTGATTACTTGCTTTTCGCGTAAGCGTATTTTTGGCTACAATTTCGTCGCTATGTCTAGAGCCTGTTATGCACTTTAAAACTTGACAAGCCGGGTATGCTAACCAGATGGAACGAAAAGCATACCCAAGTGACGTAAATGATGATGAATGGGCATTTGCCGCGCCCTATTTGACCTTGATGAGCGAAGATGCGCCACAACGAGAGCATGAGTTGCGCGAAGTGTTCAATGGCTTGCGCTGGCTGGTGCGAGCCGGAGCGGCCTGGCGGATGATGCCTAACGACCTGCCGCCGTGGTACACGGTCTATCAACAGACCCAGCGCTGGATTAGTGCCGGCGTGTTCGAAGCGATGGTCCACGATTTGCGGGCTTTGTTGCGCCTGGCCTCGGGTCGAAGCGAACAACCGTCGGCGGCGATTTTCGATGGTCGGACGTTGCAATCGACCCCGGAAAGCGGTCAGCGGGCTGGTTACGATGGACACAAACGCAAAAAGGGCAGCAAAACCCATATTGCCGTAGATACTTTGGGCCACTTGCTGGCGTTGTACGTTACGCCAGCCAACGAACAAGAACGCGCTCAGGTCGGCGAACTGGCCGAGCAGGTCCAGGAAGCTACAGGTGATTCGGTCAAAGTCGCCTTTGTCGACCAAGGCTACACCGGCGACACAGTGGCTCAGGAGGCTGCTGAGCACGGCATCGAGTTGATCGTGGTCAAGTTGCCAGAAGCCAAGAAAGGCTTCGTCCTGCTGCCCAAACGGTGGGTCGTGGAACGTAGCTTTGCCTGGGCGGCCCGTTTTCGCCGCTTGGCGCGGGACTATGAACGTTTGCCAGAAACCCTGGCCGGGCTGCATTTCTTGGCTTTTGCGATGGTCATGCTCAAACAGACCGTTCATCTTCTTACCTAAAGTTCATAACACGCTCTAGCCTGGCCATTGCGATAATTAGTTTTTTTGTGTGGGGTCACCACATGTTTGTCAGCGGCCAATCGGTTTACGCCAGCATGATTTTCTCGGTGTTCAGCTATCTGGTAGCAATCCCCTCAGCAATTAAGGTTTTTAACTGGACCGCGACGCTTCATAAAGGCCAAGTTTCCTATGACACGCCCATGCTCTACACTCTGGGCTTTATTGGCCTGTTCACTATTGGGGGCTTAACCGGGCTTTTCGTGGCCGCGCTGGCTATTGATGTTCACGTGCATGACACCTACTTTGTGGTGGCCCACTTCCATTACATCATGGTCGGTGGGACCCTGATGGCTTATTTGGGTGGCTTGCATTTCTGGTGGCCCAAGATTACGGGGCGGCTGTATCCGGAGTGGTGGGGCCGGCTCTCGGCCGGGCTGATATTTGCTGGCTTCAACCTGACCTTCTTCCCGCAGTTTCTGCTCGGCTACATGGGCATGCCTCGCCGCTACCATGTCTATCCAGACGAGTTCCAGGTGCTTAATGTGATGTCAACGGCGGGCGCTTCTATCCTGGCGCTGGGTTACATTTTGCCATTGGCCTATTTTATCTGGTCGCTGCGCTATGGGGCAGTGGCCGGGCCGAATCCCTGGGGAGCTATGGGTCTGGAATGGCTGACTCCCTCCCCCCCACCTACTGAGAATTTTGAAAAAACTCCAATAGTCACCTGGGAGGCTTACGAGTATCAGCCAGATCCGCCCACCACCCAACAGGAGCTTAAAGATACCGATTTAGATGCTGCCGGTCTTGGCGCAACTGCGGCCAAATGACCGGAGACCGGGGATAAGAGCCATTAGGGCTTGCGACTCTGGGACCGGGGTGAATTTCCTCTCCTGTTCCCCCTCATCGGTCCTCGGTCCTTTACGAAAGGAGATGTTATGAAAATATTTTTAGATACGGCTGTTTTGGATGAAATTCGAGCTGCTGC
>CAZDMM010000730.1:0-4171 GCA_964505845.1 uncultured Caldilineaceae bacterium | reverse complement strand
ACTTGACCATCAGCCGCAGCGACGGGGTAATCCTGGCGCGGCACGCCTTTTTCGGTCAGTTCAAAGCCGACCAGTTTTTTGGCAAGGCCGCTTTCTTTTTGCTTGAGCAGGGCCTCGCGGCCAATAAAATCGGAGTCAAACTTGCAGGCCCAGCCCAGGCCGGCTTCCAGCGGAGTCACGGCGGCGCTGATTTCGTGGCCGTAGAGGGCAAAGCCCGGCTCAAAACGCAGGCTGTCGCGGGCGGCCAGGCCGATGGGTTTGACCTCGATGCGGGCGGCGGCGCCGGTGCTAAGGATGGTTTCCCACACGTTGAGGGCGGCTTCGGCGGGGAAGAACAGTTCTACGCCGTCTTCGCCGGTGTAGCCGGTGCGCCCAATGATGGCTGATACGCCGGCCAGGTTGGTTTCAACGGCGTTAAAGCGGGCAACGGTGGACATATCGGCGCTGATCAATTTTTGCAGCAGTTCGATGGCGCGGGGGCCTTGCAGGGCTAACATATAGGTATGAACCGAGACATTGGTGACGGTAACATCATAGCTCTGGCTGTGCTGCTGCATCCACTGATAATCTTTGTCCAGGTTAGAGGCGTTCACTACCACAAACCAGCGGCCGGCCAGCTTGTAAACAAATACATCATCCACAATGCCGCCGCTGTCGTCACACATCAAGGCGTAGTGGGCCTGGTTTTCGGCCAGCAGGCCAATGTCCCAGGTAACCAGGCGATTCAGGTAGGCTTCGGCGTCGGGGCCGGTGACGGTAATTTGCCCCATGTGGTCAATGTCAAATAAACCGGCGGAACGGCGGGTGGTGTGGTGCTCTTCGATGGGGCCGGTGGGGTACTGCACCGGCATTTCCCAGCCGGCAAAGGGCACCATGCGCCCACCGTGCTCTACGTGCCACTGATAAAGGTTGGTGCGTTTCGAGTCATCACTCATAATTTTCCTCGTTTGACTATTTGAACAGTTAGCTAGCCTGAACCAAAAAAACGGGCACATTGAATACGTGCCCGTTACTCTGTCCTGAACCTGAGAGATTAATCCTCGCTAGAGGGTTGCCCCGTCGGTGCGGCATTCCGATTGACGATTGACGATTGACGATTGACGATTGGCAGAACCAAATCGTAAATCATAAACCTGAAATCGTAAATTGAAAGGTCGTCTCTCCAGAGATGCTGTCGGTAAAACGATCCCTTTGCCTGAGAGTTTCGGTGGAGCTACGGCTTTGTCCCCACACCTTGCCCCTTCGGCGACCCGATTGGATTTACGATTTACGATTTATGATTTACGATTAGTAAAAATTCACCAATCGTAAATCGTAAATCTGAAATCGTAAATTGTTTGGGTTCTCTCCCGTTTCACGTCATCCAGCAATGTTGAATTTTACTAACGTTTCACTACGCTTAGTTTAACACACGGGGGAGGGTTTGTCAATCATCAACAGGATGCTTCATTTTTGCGGCTATTTCGTTGACCACCTTTTCCAAATCTCCCGGCAAGAACGGTTTGGGCAGCCAGGCCACCCCAGCTTTTTCTAAGAAATGTTTGGTTTCAAGGTCTACCGTATTGCCGGTGATAAAGATAAAACGATCTTTTAGGCGGGGGTAGGTTTGCAGCACTTTTTGGTATAGCGCCGGGCCAAAGATGCCGGGCATCAGGATATCAGAGATCACCAGGTCATAAGTTTGGTGGCTGAGTTTGTGCCATGCTGTCTCACCATCGGGGGCGGTTTCAACGGTGTGTCCCTTGCGCCCCAGCACCCGCGTCAGCAAACTTAACAAGGGGAGTTCATCGTCAATAGCCAGGATGCGCAGCGAGGCCGGGGCGGTGTTGGCAGCCTCAGCCAGGGGCGGCAGATGGGGCTGCGCCGGCGGTATTTCGATGGGTAATTCAACATAAAAGATGGCGCCGCCTCCGGCCAGATTCTCAGCCCAGATGCGGCCATTGTGTTTGGCGATAATCCCAAAACAAATGGACAAACCTAAACCCGTTCCCTGCCCAACCTGTTTGGTGCTAAAAAATGGGTCAAAAATGCGGTTGATGGCCTCGGGCGGGATACCAGGCCCATTGTCGGCAAAGCTGAGCAGGATGGATTTGCCTACCCGCCGCGACTCGATGGTAAGCTGGCGCGGTTCCGGGACCAGGCTTAAAGCCTGGATGGCGTTGGTAACCAGGTTGACAAAAACCTGTTCCAACTGGTGCGGGTCGGCCATGGTGAGGGGCAGACCAAAATCCAGAGAGGTGGTCACATGGATGGCGCCGCCCTGCAACTGGTTTTTCAGCAGGGTTAAGGTGCCGGCCACAGCCTCGTTGATGTCAACCTGCCTGGTCTCTAACTCAAAGCGGCGGGCAAAGGTGAGCAAATCCTGCACAATAAACCTGGCTCGTTGGGCCTGGCGCACAATCACATCCACATCACCCCGCAACCGGCTGGGCAGGTCGCTTTGCTGCAGCAGGCTGGAATACCCAATAATGGTGGTCAAAGGGTTATTTAATTCGTGGGCCACCCCGGCAACTAATTTACCGATGGCCGACAGCTTTTCGGTTTGTTGAAGTTGTTGTTCTAACTCGCGGCGGTGGGTAATATCCCGGCCAATACAGTGCAGGCTGCGCCGCCGGTGCTGGTCGTGCTGAACCCGAAAGGTGATCTCTAACAGGATTTCCTGGCCCTGGTGGCCGTAGACCGGGAACTCAAAGGCCGGGGCCAGCTCGGCGGTGGTGAGGCTGTGTTTGAGCAAGCGGTAAAGTTTGGCGGTATCCTGGGGCGCAATAAATTTGGTGGCATGCACCCCAATAATTTCATCCAATTGGTAGCCGCTGGCTTTTAAGGCAACTTTGTTGGCGTTGCTAACCCTGAAATTACTGTCTAATGTAAAGATAAAGTCGTTGGCATTGTCAAACAGGTCACGATAGTTAGCTTCGGCGGCGCGAACTTCGGCAAACAGATGGGCGTTTTCCAGGGCTACGGCCAGCTCGGCCGCAATCGCTTTGAAGAGGCGTAAATCGTCACGGCTAAACGCATTCGGGCGCGAGCTTTCGGCATTAAGCACGGCCACCACCTGGCCGTTTTTCAGGATAACAGGGACGCACAGTTTGGATTGGGTATCGGCGCGCAGCTCGTAATAATCACCGGTTTCGCGCACATTGGGCAACAACAAAGGTTTTCCGTGCTGGATCACCCAGCCCACAGCGCTGCCCTGCCTGGGAATTTTGGGAAAGCCGCCCTCAAAATTAAAACCGATGGTGGCCGGGTGAGCCACAATGGTATCGCCGTCGGGGGCAGGCAGAAAAAAGCCCAGCCGTTCAATGCCCAGGGTGCGGTGCAAAGCGCCGATGGTGCCGCTGAGCACGCGGTCAAAATCAAGGCTAGAAGCGGCGGCTACCATAACCTCTTGCAGCACGCGGGCTTCGGCCAGGCGCAAATTAGTTTCGTCATACAAACGGGCATGCTCAATGGCTACGGCGGCCTGAACGGTCATCATTTCTAGCAGGCGCAACTCCCGCTGCGTCAAGGGTTCGGTGGTATGGACGCGGCCCAATTCAACGAGGCCGATGGTCTGGCGGCGATAGATCAGGGGGATCAGGCACAACGACTGCACCTTGAGGGCGTCAAGCCAGGCGCGTTGTTCCGGGGTCAGATCGGGGGCCTGCCGGTGGAGCATACAAGGGGTTTGGGCCGTTAACACCGAGCGCGGAAATGAGGTTCCGTCTAGCGAGCACACCGAGCGGTTGACCCGCTTGAGGCCGTTGCTGGTGTAGCTTTGCATCAGGCGCAGTTGGTTGCTCTCTCGCTCCCAATCTGAAATAATACATAAATCCGCTTTGAGCGCCTCAACCATCTGGCGGCTTACGGCATCCAGTACGGTTTCCAGGGCCAGGTCTGAGGTGACAATGGCCAGCGCCTCAAAGAGCAAAGCCTGCTCTTCGGAATGTTGGCGGGTTTGCTCAAACAGGCGGGCATTTTCAATCGCCAGGGCGGCGTGGTCGGCAATCACACTCAATATTTTTAGCCCGTTGTCGCTCAGGTAATCCGGGCGCATATTCATCAATTCCAGCGCGCCGATGACGTGCCCGTTGACCCGCAGCGGGGCGCACATGATCGAGCGAGTTTGAAAGCCGCTGTAGCGGTCAACATTTTGGTAAAAACGGCTGTCTTGAGTGACATCGGGGATCAG
>CAZDMM010000729.1:0-4179 GCA_964505845.1 uncultured Caldilineaceae bacterium | reverse complement strand
ATGCTGGCCGATTGAGCATGGAAATGAGCTACCGCCGCCAGCGGCGCTTTGACTTTAAAAGAATGATGATATTTCATTTACAAATCTCGTGTTAAGCGGCCTAACCAAGCGGTGATCATTTGAGCTCGTTCATCCAGGTGTTGTTGAGCCGCCTGGTAATATGCTTTTAAATAATGATGCAGTTGCTCCAGCGGCATTTGTTGATTGATGAGCAAGCCCTGGATCCAGATGATGTTAGGGCCAACAAATTCAATATCTCCCAGGATTAAGGCGGCAATAATATTGCGGGCCAGCTTGTGGTTGGCCTTAGCCAGGCGCTCATGAGCGATGTGCTCGGCTTTCATGGAATACCATACCTGCACCTCAATCAGGGCCTGTTGTTCCCGGTAATGGGATAAAGCTTGTTGGTAGGCTTCAGAAGCGGTTAGACCGGCCGGGGGAGGGGCCAGGCGAGGTGAAAGGAGCAATTGTTCTATCACCTGGGCGGTCTGGTCCAGGTGCTCGCCCAGAAAATAACCGGGAACACGCAGCCGCAGGGCGGGCAAATGGTTAAAAATAGTTCCTCCAAAGGCCAAAGCGACGTGCTCGCGCTGCAACACCTGGGCCATTTGATACAGGGTGGCGGCGGTATGGAGCTGTTGGGCCACCAGGATGATAAGCTGCGGCCTGGCGGTGGCAATGGTCATTTCCAGGCGACTGGTGGGCACATCGGCCCCCAGGTAAAGTACATCCCAACCCTGCCGCCTCAAGAGGAGCGTCAGCAGCAGCGGGCTAAAGGTGTGTTCTTCTTCGGGCGGGCAGGCCACCAGAATCCGGCCCAGCCGGGTGGGGGGCGGGGTGGCTGCTACCAGGGCGTCTAAACGGCGCATGGCGAGGGCCGAGGCAAAATGCTCCTGTTGAACTGAGATATCGCCTTTGTACCAGCCTTCGCCGATGTTGACCAGGCCCTTTTGCAGCAGCTCAAAGCAGACCGTTTCTAGCGGATAAAGGGCCGAAGCCTGGGCCAGGATGTTTTCAGCGGCGCGTTCATCAAAGGCCAGGCAGGCCGAAATCCAGGTTTGGCGTAGCTCGGTGATGGTGTTGCCAACGGGTAGGCTGGGTTGGCTGATGAGGGAGGTGGGGTGGGGGTGGGCCGAGAGCAGCAGCGGGTCCTGGCCGCTCTCTTGCAAGCTGTGCCACAAATCTACGGCCCGGCTAATGCTTAAGCCTTCGTCTTGCCGGGCTACCAGCCATTTGAGCATGTCAATATCATTTTGCGAATAGAGACGGTGCCCCCCGGTAGTGCGCTGGGGCTGCGGCAGGCCGTAGCGGCGCTCCCAGGCCCGCAGAGTATCCGGTTTAAGGCCGGTTTCTTGGACAACAGCTTTTAAATTATAAGTTGGGGTACGATTAGCTCCGGGCATAACCTGGCCTTTAATGTTACCAATATTTTTAGTTTAGAACCCCGGTTTTTGACGGTCTGTAGCTAGCGTTTTAGAGCAAATAGCGGCTCATTTTAACCCTAAAAAACCGGATTTCTGCCTGTACTGCTTTGAAGGGCTAGGGTATTAATTGCAACTTATAAGAGATAGTATCATAAATTTGTCTAATTGTCAATCATTTGTCTATAAAAAATCGAGTCTAAACATTGACAAATTGTAGACAATTGTGGTAGTGTATCGGCCAAGCAGGGTAGGCTCACCGGAGGGCCTGCGAGATCAACTCGTCGGCAATTTTGGCCGAGGAGAGCACGCCCGGCAGCCCGGCCCCCGGATGGGTGCCTGCCCCGACAAAATAGAGGTTGTCAAACTCCTCTGAACGGTTATGGGGCCGGAACCAGGCCGACTGGGTGAGAATCGGCTCAACCGAGAAGGCCGAGCCGAGGTAGCTGTTGAGGGTATTTTGGAAGTGCAGCGGGTCAATATAATGCTCGGCCACGATGTTGGCCTGCAAATCGGGCAGGTAGTTGTCTTCTAAGAACTGCATAATCCGGTCACGGTAGGGCCTGGCCGCCTTCGTCCAGTCAATATCGGCGGCCAGGTGTGGCACCGGCGAGAGCACGTAAAAGCTTTCGCAGCCTTCGGGGGCCAGGGAGGGGTCGGTGAGGGTAGGCATGTGCAGATAGAGGGAGAAGTCATCGGCCAGGCGTTTGTGGGTAAAGATGTCGTCTAACAGCCCTTTGTACCGTTTACCCAGGATGATATTGTGGTGGGCCAATTTGGTATCGGTGTAGCGGCGCTTGACGCCAAAATAAATCACAAAGAGCGACATGCTGTAGCGCATTTTCTCAATTTTGCGGTTGGTGTAGGTGCGCCGGTGCTGTTCCGGGATGAGGTGGCGGTAGGTAAAGGCCACGTCGGCGTTGGAGATGACGACATCGGCCCGGTGAATGGCGCCGTTGGCCAGGCGGATGCCGCTGACGCGCCGGCCCTCTACCAGGATTTCCTGCACCTCGGCGTTAAGGTGGACTCGCCCGCCCAGCTCTTCAAACAAACGGCCCAACCCCTGCACCACGGCCCCGGTGCCGCCCAGAGCATAGTGAACGCCCCACTCGCGCTCCAGGTAATGGATTAGGGCGTAAATGGAAGTGGTTTCAAAGGGGTTGCCTCCCACCAGGAGCGGGTGAAAGGAGAAGCATTGGCGGAGAAAGTCGTCCTGGATATATTGGGAAACGTAATCATAAACGCTTTTGTGGGATTGCAGCTTGAGCAGGTCTGGCGCTACTCGCAGCATGTCGGTGAAGCTGAGGAAGGGTTTATCGGCCAGCTCCACAAAGCCTTTTTGAAAGATGGCTTTGGTAGTTTGAATAAAGCGTAAATAGCCGGCCCGGTCGGCCGGGTTCCACTGCTCAATCTGGCGCAGGGTAAAATCGGCATTGCCGTTATAATCAAAGCAGCGCCCCTGGTGGTTGAAGATGCGGTAGTAGGGGTGGCATGGCGTCAGTTGAAAGTAATCTTCTCGACGTTTGCCAGCCAGGGTGAAGATGTCGTCCAGCATAAAGGGGGCCGTGATGATGGTGGGGCCGCCATCAAATTTAAAGCCGTTGAGTTCATAAACATAGGCCCGCCCACCGAGTTTATCTCGTTTTTCAAAAATTTCAACCTGGTGGCCGCGGGCGGCCAGGCGGGCTGCCGCGCCCAACCCGCCAAAGCCGCTGCCAATGACAATGATTTTTTTCTGCATGATCTTTGCTCCAATCTGGTAGAAAATCAGGATAATAAAAATTGGGGTGAACTCGTCTAAGTTATGAACAAGTTTTGTATAATAATTGTACAGAAAAATTGCAGAATTGTCAAGCTTTGGGTTGTAATCACAGGGCATGTCCAAAGTTATCCAGTAAACCTTCCCGGAAGCTCCAAGTACCCTTTGGTTCAAAATTGGCGGGGCTTTGGACCAATTCCTGGTCTCAAGCAGCTTGCGGGAAGGTGGGACTGTGCGGCCCGGTGAAGCATTTGACGCTGACCAGAATGATTGTACACTTGTGGGATTATGAGTTTTCAGCTTGAAGTAGCCGTTACCCCTTCTGAGCATGTGGCGCTGCGCATCCAAACGTTGGGCGGTTTTCGCCTGTGGCGTGATGGGGCTGCCATTGAGCCGGCGGCCTGGGGCCGGGAAAAGGCGCTGCATCTGTTTCAATTTTTTGTGACCACCCGCCGTTATACCACCAGCCTGCACAAAGAGCAGATTATTGATCGTCTCTGGCCGGAGCTAGACCCCGAAGAGGGGGATCGAGATTTTAAGGTGGCGCTGAACGCCATTTATAAAGTGCTGGAGCCAGAACGCCCGCCGCGCAGCGAGTCGCGCTTTATTCAACGGCAGGGGTTGGTTTATGGGCTGAACCTGGCCGAGGTGTGGATTGACGCCGACACCTTTGAACAGTGGGTGGCGCTGGGCAACCAGGCTTTGCCGCAGCAGCCCGACGAGGCGGCGGCGGCCTATCAAAAAGCCCTGGCTTTGTATCACGGTGAGTTTTTGCCGGAACGGCGCTACGAGGATTGGAGCAGCGCCGAGCGAGAAAGGCTGCATCTGCTGTCTTTAGGCACGATGACCACCCTGGCCGATTTGCTGGTAGAGCAGAATCCCCTGGAGAGTATTCGCTTAACGCAGCATGTGCTGACGGTTGATCCGGTTTGGGAAGATGCTTACCGGGTGCAGATATTGGCTTACCTGGCCCAGGGCAACCGGCCCCTGGCCCTGCGC
>CAZDMM010000728.1:0-4191 GCA_964505845.1 uncultured Caldilineaceae bacterium | reverse complement strand
AAGTGACCGGCACTTCCTTATTCTTCGAGGAGTAGCCAATCAATCCTGAAGTGCCGGTCACTTTGCACTTGTGCCGTACATGAGCCAACCGTCCAACTTTTTAGACAGCTTCTAACCATAGATCACCTGGAAACCGGCCGGCCAGGGCGGCGCAGCAGCCAATAGACCCCCGCCCCCAGGATGACCAGCCCTACCAGCACGCCGCTAAAATCACTTATAAACTGGCTGACGGCTTCCCACTGGCTGCCAAATAGATAGCCCAGCGTGCCATACCCGGCCAGCCAGGTCAGCTCACCGGCGGCGGCAAAGCCGATAAAGTGGCCGGCAGTGTAGCTGCTGCTGCCGGCCACCAAGTTGACCGGCACGGCGATGGGGGTCAGCAGCCAGCGGGTCAGATAAATGGCCAGGGCGCCGCGCCGGTTGAAATACGCTTCGGCGTTAAGCCAGGCCGCCGATTGCCCAAAACGAGCCTCAATTGGCCGGTGCAGCAAGCGGCCCATACCGTAGCTAAGGGTGTCGCCCAGCACGGCGGCTATAAAAGCCACCAGCGTGGTGGAATACGGCTCCAGCACCCCCTGCTGGATAAAGGCGCCGCTGGCCACCACAAACAGGGTGCTGGGCAAAGGCAGGCCCAGCGCAGCCGTAAACAGCACCCCCCCAACCGCAAAAGCGCCATAGGTGACAATATAGGTGAGCAGCAAATCGTTCAAGTCTGAGAGGTTCATGGCGTCTCTTGATATCCTTCCAGGATGCCTTGAACCTGGTCGGCCAGGGCGCGCGGCCCACCCTGATAGCGCAGTTCGTCGCTCAAAATATCCAGCGGCTTGCTCTCGTTGCCCGCTTTGGAGATACCAAGCTGCTCAAAAATATAATCCTCCGGCACGCCGGTGCTGTTGGCAATATAGCGGATGCTCATCCAGGGGCGCACGTCGCGCAGGCCGGTAACGACCGGGTTGGCCTGATACTCCTTGATAGCAGCCTTGATTGTGTCAATGATGGCCAATTCGTTGCTGCCGGGGGTCTGGCCCAGGTGATACTCTCGATTTAACTCACCCAATGGGCTGTCGGCATTGCGCCGCTGAAAGGGAATCTGGAGCTGATTGTAGAGGTATTCCTCTGGAACGGCGTAAGCCACGGCCACAAACCGCAGGGTCATCCAGGGCCGGATGGCCTCCACGCTGGCCGTGCCGCGATCAAGCCCCTGTTCATGAATATATTGGAGCTGCCGGAAGGAGCGCGCCGCCCGGATGCCAAAGTAAGCAGTGATGACCACGCCGAGCAGAATCAGCACAGCGGCCAGGAGCCTGCGTCGCTGCGCTAACTTAGCGCCCCATTGTTTCAGTCTGTCCATACCCGTCCCCTTTCAGCCACTCCGTCAGCCCGTCGAATCCCCTATAAGGTTTGACGACCAGATAATTTGGGAGATTGCACCGCTTTGCGTCCCTTTGGGATGCGTGCCTTTAGCAAGGCTGGAAGGTTGGCTCTATCCAGCCTTCCAACCTTCCAGGCTTTACCAAATTTGGTTGTCAAACTTCATCAGGCCAGTATCTTCTGTCCATTATAATCTCAGGTTGAGTATATCAAGAATTTGTGCAGATTTTATGGAGAAGTTCTGTAGAAATTATTTACACCCGCCTCCCAACGGCAGCACTTCCAAAGTGATACAAAAAGTGATACCACTGCCCTAGACCCCTTGTCACCTAACCCGAAATGTGCTAATAATAGATGCAGCCCTGAATTTACAGACACTTGTCCCGGTGAAATAAATAATCAATCGTAAATCCGCCAAAGGTGTGCAAAGCAAAATCGTAAATCGTAAATCGTAAATCGTAAATTGGCTAGGGGGGAACTATGAGCCAGGAATCTTCCTTTGGGAGCATTGTCCGCGAACAGCGCCGCCTGCACGACTTGACCCAGGCGGAGTTGGGCCGGCGAGTCGGCTGTGCTGTTATCACCATTCGCCGGATTGAGGCCGGGACGCTGCGGCCCTCGCAGCAAATCGCCGAGCGGCTGGCCATGGCCCTGGGCATCCCCCTGGAGGAACGAGCCGCCTTCATCCGCCTGGCCCGCACCGCTTCAACCGCCGAGCCAGCCCCCTCCCCTTGGCCCACCCCACCCGTTTTACCCGAAGAAATTGGCCTGGAAGACCTCAGCGGGCGGGCCATTCGCGGTTACGCCCTGGGCGAGCGCCTGGGCGTTGGGGGGTATGGGGCCGTCTACCGGGCCATGCAGCCGCTGGTCGAGCGGGAAGTCGCCATCAAAATTATCCTGCCCCAATACGCCGACCACCCTGACTTTATCCGCCGCTTTGAAGCCGAGGCCCAACTCGTCGCCCGGCTGGAACACCCCCACATCGTCCCTCTGTACGATTATTGGCGCGAACCGGGCGTGGCCTATCTGGTCATGCGCCTGCTGCGCGGCGGCAGCCTGGCCGGCCTGCTCAAAGATGGCCCGCTGCCCTTGCCCACCATCGGCCAAATCCTGGAACAAATCGGCGTGGCGCTGCACACCGCTCACCAGATGGGCATTATCCACCGCGACCTCAAACCGGCCAACGTGCTGCTTGACGAGCACGGCAACGCTTACCTGGCCGATTTTGGCATTGCCAAGAATCTAGGCAACCCCAACCTGGCCGATGTGACTCAACCCGGCGTCGTCATCGGCTCTCCGGCCTACTTCTCGCCGGAGCAGATTATGGCCGAGCCGGTGCGCCCCCAAAGCGACATTTACTGCCTGGGTATCATGCTCTACGAACTGCTGACCGGCTGCAGACCCTTTGACCACCCCAGCCCCATCTTCCTCATCCAACAGCATCTCACCGAACCAATCCCCTCCCTGGCATCGCAATATCCCCATTTACCGCCCACCCTTGACCCCATTATCCAGCGCGCCACCGCCAAAGACCAGACCGAGCGTTACCCCGATATACTGAGTTTATTGGCAGAGTTCCGGCAAGCCATAGCGACCACCGAGCGCCGACCACTGACCGCCGATCAAAAACTGTCTACCGGCGGTCGGCCGTCGGCCATCGGCGGTCTGGAACTAACCAACCCCTACAAAGGTCTGCGCGCCTTCACCGAAGCCGACGCCGCCGACTTTTTTGGCCGGGAGACGCTTATCCAGGAGTTGCTGCGCCGTATGAGCGAGGTGGGCGACCCGGCCACGCCGGCGCTCAACCAGGAGTTGGCCCGCTTTCTGGCCGTGGTGGGGCCGAGCGGCAGCGGCAAGTCGTCGGTGGTGCGGGCCGGACTCATCCCGGCCTTGCGTCAAGGCGGGCTGCCCAACTCCGACCGCTGGTTTGTGGTCGAGATGCTGCCGGGAACGCACCCCTGGGAAGAGTTGGAAGCGGCCCTGCTGCGGATTGCGGTCAACCCGCCGGAGAGTTTGCTCAACCAGCTTCGTGACGCGGAGCGTGAGCGCGGCCTGCTGCGAGCCGTCCGGCGCATCCTGCCCGCCGATGAGTCCATCGAATTGGTTCTGGTCATTGACCAGTTTGAAGAACTTTTTACCCTGGTGACAGATGAGAACGTCCGCCGCCACTTTCTCGATACCCTGGTCACCGCCGTGCTCGACCCGCGCAGCCGGCTGCGCCTGGTCATCACCCTGCGGGCCGATTTTATGGATCGGCCCCTGCACTATGTGGAGTTTGGCGAGTTATTACGCCAGCGCACCGAGTTTGTGCTGCCCCTGGCCCCGGAAGAGTTGGAGCAGGCCATCACCGGCCCGGCCCAGCGAGCCGGCCTAGCCCTGGAGCCGGGGCTGGTTGAGGTCATCAGCCGGGATGTGGGGAGCGAACCGGGGGCGCTGCCGCTGCTGCAATACGCCCTGACCGAACTGTTTGAACGTTCAACGTTAAACGTTGAACGTTCAACCCTCCTGACCAAAGAGGCTTACCAGGCCATCGGCGGGGTGACGGGCGCGTTGGCTCGCCGGGCCGATGAACTCTACGCCGGTTTAGACCCTGCGGGTCAGGAAGCCGCCCGCCAGTTGTTCCTGCGGCTGGTGACTCTGGGCGAGGGCACGGAGGACACCCGGCGGCGGGTGCTGCGGGCGGAGGTGGAAAACTTGACCGCCGACCGCCGACCGCCGACCGCCGAGGAAACCCCCTCTCTTGCCTCCGGCACGCAAAGCGCCCTCCCCCTAGTAGGGGGAGGGGACTCTTCTCTCCCCTCTCCCGGGGGGAGAGGGGCC